>JAYVGZ010000499.1:0-5297 GCA_043771805.1 Pseudomonadota bacterium | reverse complement strand
GCACAGATCGACAACGTCGACACCCAGTTGCTATCGCTTCTCGCTGCTCGTCAGACACTGAGCGCTCAAGTAATACAGCTTAAAGACGCACAGGGTGTTCCGACGCGAAATCGAGAACGGGAGCACGATCTATTAAAAGAACGTATCCGTGATGGCAGAGAGCTCGGTCTTGAACCCCAGTTCGTCACTAAAGTTTTTCATGAGGTAATTGCAGCCTCAGTTCGTGCCCAGCAAGATATCTTGCAGCAGAAATTAAATGGATCCCCGGCCAGGTCTTCAACTTTACGTGTAGCCTTTCAAGGGATCGACGGCTCATATTCACACCTTCTGGGAAAATCATTTCTTCAACAATCTGTAGCTGGCCCAGAGAGCCCAAAAGATAGCTCGACAGATCCAACGTTCATCGGGTTTCCCTCCTTCGAAGATGCCGTAAAAGCAGTCGAGCTAGGGTCGTGCGACTATGCCGTGCTTCCGATCGAGAACACCACTTCAGGGGGGATTAACGATGTATATGACCTCCTTCTTAATTCCCGGGTTTCAATCATTGGCGAGGAGAAATTTAACGTCTGCCACTGCCTTGTTGGTTATGATGAAATTCCTATCGCGCACCTTCAGAGAGTTCTGTGCAGCCCCTTAGCGGTTGCGGAGTGCCGTCGATTCCTCTCCCAGCTTCCTGATTGTCGAGTTGAGTACTGTTCAGATTCAGCGCTGGCGGTGAAGAGGGTGAAGGAAGGCGGTGACAAACGAGTAGCTGCAATCGCCAGTGAAGATGCTGCTGAGCTGTTCGAGCTTAAAGTGCTTCAGCGTGGAATAGCGAACCAAGATGAGAACTTCACTCGCTACCTGGTTGTAGCGCGCAACCCCCATAAGGTTGATGCTCGCATCCCGGCAAAAACATCTATCGTTATTAATACCCTTCATCAACCGGGAGCTCTCGTGGATGCTCTTCAGGTTTTTCGTGACAACAAGATTAACCTCACCAAGCTCGAGAGCCGCCCAGTGCCCGGGAACAGTTGGGAAGAGATGTTCTACGTGGATTTTCTCGGTAACCTAGAGAGCCCCGAGATAAAGAGTGCGATCGCTGATTTAACGAAGCTCGTGCGCTTTATTAAGGTTTTAGGGTGCTACCCCGTGTGTGACGTGGAGCCAACGGCGGTAGCTCACGAACATGCCGAGACTCAGCGCCATATCACTGTTGAAGAGAACACCGCACCGAGCGTAAGGGAGACTCCTAAAGATCCCCCAAAGGTGCCTGGTAAGGATAAGGGGTATAAACTTGTTACCCGCGAACATAAACCTGACAACACAGTTATCGACCTCGGCGGAATTAAGATAGGTGACGGGAACTTCCTGGTTATTGCTGGTCCGTGTTCTGTTGAGTCGCGAGAGCAGATTATGTCATGCGCTAAAGAGGCCCGGGACAACGGTGCGCGAATATTAAGGGGGGGCGTTTTTAAGCCTCGAACCTCACCATACAGCTTCCAGGGGCTCGGCTATGAAGGGCTCGATCTACTAGTCGAAGCGGGCCGCGCATTCGGCATGCCAGTCATCACCGAGGTGATGACAACTGATGATGTAGAGCGTGTCGCCGAGAAAGCGGATATCATTCAGATCGGCGCGCGGAATATGCAGAACTTCAGCCTTCTCAAAGTAGTCGGGCAGATCCGTCGACCCGTTATGCTTAAACGTGGATTGAGCTGCTCGATTGAAGAGCTTCTGCAAGCAACCGAGTATATTCTTGCCGGTGGAAATCAGCAGGTGTTCTTGTGCGAACGCGGGATTCGCACTTTCGAAACAGCAACTAGAGGAACTCTTGATATAAGTGCCGTACCAGTGCTCAAGTCCCGTACCCATCTACCGATATTTATAGATCCGTCACATGCGGCTGGCGTGCGTGAACTTGTGCCGCCCCTTGCGTTGGCGGCGAAAGCAGTTGGGGCTGACGGTATTATAGTAGAGTTCCATCCTGAGCCCGAGAAGGCTCTGAGCGACGGCCCACAAGCGCTGCGCTACCCCCAGTTTGAGAAGTTGATGACGGATCTGCGACGAATGCCTAACTGTATTGAATAGGGCACCCCATGCGATCACTTTCCGTGGAGATCTCTTCTAATGTGAGCAGCTACCCAGTGCTAGTGGGGTGTGGCCTCATTCCTCGATTATCTTCCCTTATCGAAACATCTCGATTTTCGTCGATTGTAGTTGTAGCCGATGCGGCACTGCCGACGTCATTGATTCAGAGTGTCAGCACAGCCCTTTCAGTCATTGAGGAAAATGTCTTTTGCCTACCAGGGGGAGAGGCCACGAAGGAGGTTTCGGGGCTGCAACTTCTCTGGGAATTCTTCGCTCGTCAGAAGCTTGATCGTTCGTCTGCGGTAATCAATCTCGGCGGGGGGTCACTAACGGATCTCGGGGGATTCGCCGCCTCGACGTACATGAGAGGGATCCCGTTCATAAACATGCCTACCACACTGCTTGCGCAAGTCGATGCAAGCATAGGGGGGAAAACCGGAATTAATTTCTCAGGGGTAAAGAATCTACTCGGTTCGATTACGCAACCAGCGGCCGTTGTTATCGATGTTGACACCCTTGAAACCCTCCCCGTGAGGGAAAAACGCTCGGGATTTGCCGAGATGATCAAGCACGGCGCTATTGCAAACAGAAGGTTTTTTGAGCTCGTTACCTCACGTACCTATGACAGCTGGAGTAAAGATGAGCTGGTAGAGCTTATTTTTCAATCATGCTGTATCAAACAAAGGATAGTTGAACTTGATCCAAAAGAGACCGGGCTGCGGAAGATCTTAAACTTTGGGCATACGATTGGGCATGCTGTTGAATCTTTGATGCTCCACTCCCCTACCCCACTTACCCACGGCGAAGCTGTCGCGATAGGGATGTGTGGTGAGGCTGCCCTCTCCTCCCTATCAGGACGCCTATCGCAAACAACGGCAGAGGAACTTGTGTTGGCTATTTCACGCGCGGGTCTGCCAGTGCTCGCTCCAAGTGGTATACACATCGATCAATTCCGTGACTTGATCGGCCGCGATAAGAAAAACTCCAGTGGTGTTGTTAAGTGGAGTCTTCTTGCAGAACTCGGAGAAGCCGTCTTTGATGTAGTCGTTGATGAGGTTCTCATTCAGCAGGCTCTAGTAGGTATCCGACCGCCCTCCCCCGTCTAGTTTGGTGTTCCAGTATGCGTGTTCGCTCACTCTTTTGTCCGCCTTCCATCCACGGATCGGTTGCTGTACCAGGTTCTAAAAGCTACACCAACCGTGCCCTCGTTACCGCAGCCCTTGCAACGGGAAGAAGCAGGTTGATCGCTGCATCTCTTAGTTCCGATTCAGAGGCGATGATTTCCGCCCTTCGATTGTTGGGCGTAGCGATAGAGAGCGAAGATACGGCACTAGGGTCGACTTTGCATGTTACAGGCCTCGGAGCTGCTCTGGTTCCATTTACCGGTGAGATCAATGTCGGTCCAGCCGGGACCACCATGCGATTTTTAACTGCAGTATGCTCGACCATCCCGGGGGCTGATATTACTCTTCGTGGTTCGGAGCGGATGCATCAGCGCCCAATTTTTCCGCTCGTTGAAGCACTTCGACAGCTAGGAGCAGAGATCGATTACCTCGGCGCTGACGGGTGTCCGCCACTTCGAATTCATTCCACTCGCCAGCTTCAGGGTGGCGTCACCACCATTGACGGATCCGTCAGTAGTCAATTTATCTCTGCGCTTTTATTACTATCACCGCTGTGCGCATCCCCCCTCACCGTAAGGGTCTCGGGCGAACAGATCTCTCAGTCTTATATAGATATGACACTCCAAAGTATCGGTGACTTTGGGGTAAGTATTCAGAAACCTCACTACAGCGAGTATCACTGCGGGGCCAATCAGTGTTACCGCCCACAAGAATATCAGATAGAGGGTGATGCCTCTGGCGCGTCATATCTATGGGGATTGGCCGCAGTATCACGGGGAGAAGTGCGCGTTGAAAATTTAAATCCATTCTCTGCGCAAGGTGACATTGGATTTCCAGCGCTCCTAGGTCAGATGGGCTGCGTCGTAACAAAAGAGAAGCGCGCAATTACGGTTCGCGGCCCAACTTCACTGAGCGGCATTGACGCTGATATGACGCGTATGCCAGATACTGCTCAGACTCTTGCAACGATTGCAGCGTGCGCCACGGGCAGCACAACCATGACAGGGTTAGCAACGCTCCGAGTCAAGGAAACAGACCGCATCTCAGCACTCCACACCGAGCTAAAGAAAATCGGAATTGATTCAACGACAGGCCCCGAGTCTCTTACGGTTATGGGGGGTACTCCTCACGGAGGTCGAATCGCAACGTATGAAGATCACCGTATGGCAATGTCATTTGCACTGCTCGCTGCTCGCCTGAATGGAATGCAAATTGAGCATCCGGAAGTAGTAGAGAAATCGTTCCCCTCTTTTTGGTGCACGCTCGAAACTCTCGGGGTTAAAAGCGCTTTAGAAGACACCAACGAGTGATCGAAGCCGATCTGTGCGTCCGCCGTTTTCCCCGTAGAAAGAGGCGACGTCGTTAACGAGTGCGTCACGCGTCGATGCACTAATAGTGCGCCCCGACTGCTGCGTGTAGATATCGACGTATTTCGCTGCCAAGCTCTTCACTGAATCATCTGTTGGATTTGTCGAGGCTGGTGGTGTGGTAGTCGGCGGAGCTGTAGTAGGATTCGGCACCGGCTGAATAGTGACAAGGTCTGTGCCCTGAGTGCCAGAAGGTGGCGTCGTCGTAGACCCTGGTGCCCCTTCACTACCTCCGCCATTTTCGCGCTCAGACCTGCGCCGATCGCGCCGTGCTAAACGCTCCGACCGTTGTTCGGAGCCCGTTTCAGAACGCCCCTCGGCACGGTTGTTTCGACGCTCCGCCCTTAGCTCTTCTTTAAATCCGCGATCAAGGGCTGGACGAACTGATGTCATGCGCTACCTCACTGTTATCTATCTCGGCAGCACACCTTCAGGCCTAAATAATCCAGTGCTCAAAGGTGCGCAGGTTTCCCCATCCTCTTGACCTCACTAGCCCTAAGTGCCTTTAATCACCAAATGTCTCTTCGCTCTGAACTGATCAATCTCGGCTCTATTCTGCTTCCAACCCTTCTGGCCGCTATTATTCAGCTCATCCCAGCCCACTCAATTGGCAGACGGGTCTTCCGCGTTGTCGCGCTGTCCGTCTGCTCGGTGCTCCTGATGGGCTTCGGCCTTATGGGGCTCACAAGAAGCTGCTTTCAAGCTGTACCTACCTGCGCAGCTGAAACTGAAGCCA
>JAYVGZ010000498.1:0-8561 GCA_043771805.1 Pseudomonadota bacterium | reverse complement strand
TGATCTACTAAAGTCTCTAGTCCTTTAAGAAGCAGCGTAACATCAGATCGGTGGAGGCCCGTTGTCGGTTCATCCAGGATGTACAACGTGTGCCCCTTCCTCTCTACGTGGAGCTCAGCAACAAGCTTAATGCGCTGACTTTCGCCGCCCGAAAGGGTTGAAGAAGGTTGGCCCAGCGTTAGGTATCCGAGCCCAAGATCACATGCATGCTTACAGATCTGATGCACTTTACGGTGGTTGATAAAGAACACCCGTGCCTGCTCGAAGGTCAGCTTTAGGACCTGGCTGATTGCGAGATCTCGAAACTGAACTGTATCGGCCTCGAGAGTGAAGCGGCTACCGTAGCAGCTTTCGCACTGAACTTTCGCCTCAGCGAGGAAACTCATCTCAAGAGTAAGCTCTCCCTGCCCCTTACACGTTGGGCAGCGTCCTTTGCCTGTATTGTGTGAAAAATAACTTGCGGTCCATCCGCGCGATTTGGCTTCGAGCGTCTCTGCAAAGAGTTTTCTAATCTCGTCCCAGATGCCGAGGTAGCTTGCTGGAGTGGAGCGAGAGGTCTTACCAATTGGCTGCTGATTAACCACGAGAAAGCGCTCAATTGGAGTCGATGAACTTACTGAGCCGTTCGGGCATTTCCAGTTTGTTTTCGAATCAGCGCCGCTCGCAAGACATTCGACAATAACGCCGTGAACAAGAGAGCTCTTTCCCGCGCCTGAGACTCCAGCCGCAGTGACCAATGTGCGAAGGGGTATAGCAACATTGAAAGACTTCAGGTTGTTCTTTGTCGCCTTTACCACCTGCAAAAAGTCGCCGTCCTTCTTGTGAGTGGAGGTCTTCATCTCTAATGGACGACGGAGGGCATCGCCAGTGGGCGATTCGGCATGTGCCAGAGCTTCAGTGACGCTCCCCGTAAAGACTATGTTACCACCGTTACTGCCAGCACCAGGGCCGACGTCAATAATAAGGTCTGACCTCAAAATACTATCTAGTTCATGTTCAATCTGGATCACCGTATTGCCTCGGTCTCGCAGCTCATGAAGCTTGCCGAGCAGCCGCTTATTATCAGCTGGATGCAACCCAGCGCTAGGCTCGTCGAAAATATAGGTAACACCTGAGAGAGGGGATCCGATTGCAGTAGCAAGTCGTAGTCGCTGCAGCTCGCCGTTCGATAGTGTCGCGCAGTCTCGATTGAGAGAGATGTAGTCGAGACCAAGGTGGAGAAGAGTTCCTAATTTTCCATCGAGTTCGCGTACTATCGGCTCAGTGATCTCTCTTGTCGATTTTTCACGTGCGAGGGATGTAATCTGTTCGAACAGCTTCGGGGCGTTAAGCGAGCACAGCTCGAAAATATTCTTACCAAGAATCTTAATGTGTCGCCCAATCTCATTGATTCGGGCTCCAAGGCACTCAGGGCAGGGCTTACTCCGAACGACGCCGTGGCCATCACAAGTATCGCACCGGCCACGCTTCGAGTTAAATGAAAGATCTTCGGGGTCGGGTTTAAAGAACCCTCGTTGACAAACTGGGCATGTGCGCTCGGAGCTGAAGAGTCGATCTCCGTCGTCTGAAAGCACGACGATGTCTCCACCGCCGATACTCAACGCCTGACGTACGCCGTCTTCGATCAGGTCGGTTGAAAGATTCTTGACGTTAAAGCGAGCGACAACAAACTCGATCGAGTGTGCCTTTGTCTTGGCGAGCCCCTCTTCAAGGGCGCGCGAGGCGGCCCTCAATGTCCCGTCTACACGCACTTCGGCAACTTCCGTATCGATAGCGCGCTGAAGGACGGCGCGATGGTTCCCCTTCTTTGCTTTAATAACAGGTGCTAGTAGTCGCACGCTGCCGGTGTACTGAGTTTTGATGAGGGCAGCTATCTGCTCGGCGGATAGTGGAGAGATCGATTGATCGGGGTGGTCAGGGCAGTACTGCACTCCGACTTTGGCAAACAGAAGACGGAGGAAGTTGTACACTTCGCTCATAGTGGCCACGGTGGAGAGCGCTGATGGCTGAAACGTATGCTGATAGACGCAGATCGTCGGCTGAATATTTCGGATATCGTCGAGATCGGGTTTCTTCAGCTCTTTGATGAATTGCCTGGCGTACGGGGAAAGGCAATCAAGGTAACGACGTTGACCCTCGGCGTAGAGGATATCCTTCGCGATGGTTGACTTTCCCGAGCCGGAAACCCCGGTCAGGGTGATAAATTTATTGAGAGGAAGAGATACGTTGATGTTTTTGAGATTGTGCTCACGGGCCCCCAAAATCTGAATCTCCGAAGCTGGCATGCTTCGGCTTTTCTTCTTGGATGGGAGGCGCACAGCGGTAGATTTTGTCTCACCACTGCCGTACTGCTCCACAAATTCACGAAGGTACTTGGCGGTGAGTGAAATCATGCCGGCACTTGAGGCATCGCCAGCAATAAACTCTTTCGGTGTACCTTCTTTCACCACGTAGCCGCCGCGGTTACCACCCTCGGGTCCGAGATCGATGATCCAGTCGGCCGCGGAGATAAGTCGGAGATTGTGCTCTACACAGAGAATTGAATGTCCCTGAGACCGCAGGAACGAAAAGAGCTCCAATAATTTTTCTACATCGCGAACGTGCAGCCCGGTCGTAGGCTCATCGAAAAGGAAGAGAGATTTGGCTCGCTGACCCTCAACCACATGCGGCACAAGTTTAAGTCTCTGAGCTTCTCCGCCCGAAAGCTCGCTCAAGGGGTGACCCAAGGTGGCATGGCCAAGCCCAAGCTGCGAAAGCACTCTACATACGCTCGAGATAAAGCTGTCGTTCTTGAAGAACTCAAGGCACGAATCTACAGTCATGCATAGAAGTTCATGAACATTCTTGCCTCGTAGCCGCACTTCAAGCACGGGGGCCTGAAATCTCATTCCAAGACAGCTCTCGCATTCGATAAAGACATCGCTGAGAAACTGCATGTCTTCCCTGATGTGCCCGGCACCTTCGCATGTTGGGCACCTTCCCGCGTTCACATTAAATGAAAAAGCCGACTTCGTAAGCTTACGTGAGGCAGCTTCATCAGTAGCTGCCAGGAAATCTCGCACCTTGTCCCATACTTTTGTATATGTCGCGATATTTGCTCGAGGGCTCTTTGCGAGAGGAGACTGATCAATAAGCAGAACTTGAGAGATATGTTCGAACCCTGAAACTTCGCCGTCTACAGTAGTTTCGGGTGGTACCAGACCTTGATGAATCTGGTAAGCAGACTCAATCACCTCGGTCAAAAGAGAGCTCTTTCCTGAACCAGAGACGCCTGTGAGGCACACGAAGGCCTCTAGAGGGATATCAACCGAGAGAGATTTGAGATTTCGGTTCTTCGCATTTCGTATCCTTAGAGATAGATCAAAGGAGGGCTTGTACGCCTGCGCCTTAAAAGGTGCCATACCGAGCCCCTTCCACTGGGCTCGCGGACCGTTGAAAACAATCTCTCCACCACCCTCCCCCGCAAGTGGCCCCAATTCGATAATCGTATCCGAGGCCGCTAGGCAATCCGGATCGTGCTCTACGATAGTAACAGAGTTTCCTCGATCGGTGAGGTCTCGTAACGCTTTGATAAGCTCTTCGGTGTCTCTAGCATGAAGACCGACCGACGGTTCATCGAGCACAAAGTGGGTAGAGATAAGGTTACTTCCGACCGCCGATACCAAGTTAACTCGTTGAGTTTCACCACCAGAAAGGGTGCGAGCCTGGCGCTCCAGTGTCAGGTACGGCAAGCCCAGGGACACAAGGTACCGAAGTCGAATCAAAATGTTCTCAAAGACATCCTTGAGCTGTCGGGGCATAGAGCCCTTGGCCGTTGTCTCTCGCTGCAGCTCTGTGAACCAGTTGAGCAGCTCATCGAGCGAAAGTTTCCACACGTCCGATATCGTTCTCGTTCCGATGTGGTACGCGAGAGCGTCGGGCTTTAGTCGTGAGCCCTTACAGGTAGGACAGTTAACCTGCCCCCGGTATCGCGCCAAAAAAACGCGCACATGCATCTTGTACTTTTTTTGCTCGAGGTAGGTGAACCAGGGATTAATGCCGACGAATTTCTTCGATTTGTGGGTGAAGATCAGCTCCTTGGCTTCTGCTGATAGTTCCTTCCACGGCCTATCGGTTGGAATGTTCTGCTCCTTGCAGAACGAGAGGAGATGTTTGAACTCCCACTCTGCCGAGGCTCCACGCCAGCACTCGATTGCATGCTCCTGTAACGTTTTTCCGTGATCGGGTATGCACTTATTATGATCGATAACTAAAATCTTTCCGAATCCATTACACTCTTTGCATGCGCCGATAGGATGGTTGAATGAGAAAAGAGATGGTCTCGGTCGCTCGATGCGAACTTCACCATCACCGCATTGGTAGGCGTTCCAAAAATGATGGATTTCGTGCGCTGGCGAGGGGCGCAAGGATTTTCCCCCGACCGATTGTCGCAGCAAGGCCCGGCTAGTTTTTGATCGCAGTTCAATTATACACGTTGACCGGTCTCCTAAAGCGAAAGCCTGCTCGAGAGACTCTCTCACTCGCTTTAAAGAGAACGCCCCTGTTTTACATCGATCAAGAATAACAGTGACCTCTTTCAGTCGCTTCGCAGGCGGAGAGTCTTCAAACTGGAGAAGGCCTGAGGTTTTCGGATCGAAATACCGCGAATAACCGAGTGTAACGAGACGATCTACCGTTTCCGGCAAATTCTTAACAATTGCACCGATCAGAAAAACCGAATCAGTTTTGACTTTGCACCACCGCTCTAATTTCTTGCCGAGAGTCGAGGGGTCCCAATAGGTCAGAGGAAGCCCACACTGCGGGCAGACGGGGGTCGCTAGATTGCTCCACACAATTTTGAGCAGATCGTTGATGTCGGTCATCGACCCGACAGTGGAACGAGAATTGAGGATCCTCGTTCTCTGTTGAATCGCAATGGCTGGTCTCACGTTTTCGATCGAATCAACTTTAGGGCGTTTGACCTTGTCAAAAAACTGGCGAGTGTACGGTGAGAAGGTTTCAATGTACCGCCGTTGGCCTTCGGCATAAATGGTGTCGAAAGCAAGAGATGATTTTCCTGAACCTGAAAGCCCAGTGATGCCGACTAGCGAGTTGTGGGGGAGGTCAAGAGTGAGGTCCTTAAGATTGTTTTCGCGCGCGTTTCGGATTTTGAGAGTGAGGTGGTCGGCCATAAGCCCCCCAGTGTACAGCGCGGTAATCATAGCAGCAACGTGCGGGCAAGGAAGTTGTGGCTCTTTGCTAGTACAAGAGATCCAGGTACCATAAACTCCACAATTGAGTGATTTGGTGCTGTTGAGATCTGCTTCTATGTTATTTGGAAAACCGGCTGAATCGATCATCGTTCCTGACTCAAATCTGTCCACCACTGTCGGTCTACCGAAGTTTGTTCGAGGGCTTCAAGGCGAGTCTTACGACAGGCCAGGTGGTACTCCCGGATGCTTTCAGGATCTAAGTCCCGATGGAAAGATGGTGCTTTTTCAGTCAATTGACGGGGCAGATCTCGTCACACGTGATCCTATTCAGTCTAGACACATAAAGACTGGGCCTGAGAGAGTGGTCTGCGGGGACAACTACACAGGGGTAGCCTACGATCGTAGGTCGATCTACCCGTGGGTCTTAACCCACTTTGGAGTCACCTGGGGGGCGACTCCCGTTGTGGCTAAGCGAGAATGGCTGTCTTTGCTCTCGTCTGGTCATGGAAATTATTTAGCTCAAGACGGAAATAACCTCGTACGTCTCTCAGTGTCGGTAGATGGATCTCGAATTGAACGTGAGATTGAGTTCTCGCTTCCTGGAAGCTGGCATTCTTTCCGGGAGTATTCCTCGAGTGGTGTGGCGGTTATCGAGCGAGAGAGTGATTTTATCGTGGCACCTAATGTAGCGGTAAACGCTAACTTCACTCGAGCGGTCAACCCATGGCGTCTTCTCAAGCCAATCGGCGGTCGTGTTGCTTTGGACGATGTGGCGATTTCTCAGGATTGCTTTACCGCCTATGGTTTACGGGCTTATGCACCAGCTCCAGCGCTCGGTACAATTCAGCTTTTTACCTGGGAATGTGACGGTAGCATCTCATCGGACGTAGTACAGTTTCCAGCCCGGGGAGGGCTCTCAGCTGCTATATCCCCTGCGGCAGATAAGATTGCTGCTATCGGAGAATTCTTCGATGGCCAAAACAGTTTCTACATTCTTCATGTGTGGTCAGTTCCCGAGCTTACACCAATTGCGGCAGAGGTCTTCGAGTCGCCGTGTACGGCAGAGGCGACGGTGAGTTTTGATGCTTTGGGGGAGTTTATTGTTGTCTCCTCTGGTTCGAGCCGATTGATTTGGCACGCTGACAACCGTGAGAAACTTACATCCGTTGGCACCTACAGTGGTGGGAGTTCGCTCAGAATTAGTGCTCTTGCGGCCGGTGCGCCAACGTTGGTCGTGCAGGAGAGAACCATCGAAGAGTCGCAGTGCTTCGACAGGTTTCGGTGGATAGATTTCACCTCCCCCGTATTCTTAGAAGAGAGTCTCTACGATCGAAATCGGTTGAGATAAGCCACTATATCTGCCAGCTCCTGCCGGGTAATATTCGATTCATCGTAGAGCATTGGAGACTTACGAATCGCTGCATCAAGTACCGGATATGTACGATTAACTTTTTCGCTGTGGCATCCGCTACAAAAAGACCGAGTTACGTTCTTTCCAGTTGTAACATTTCCGCTCAATTGGGCGGGAATTCCAAAGGTGATCTTTCCTTTCTCGGTAACATTTCCAAAATCATCGAAATTGCCGCTCCCAGGAGCGCTTGTGACAGTTGCGACTACGGTTGGTGTTGGTGTTGGTGTTGGTGTTGGTGTGACGGCTGGTGTGACGGCTGGTGTAGCAGTAGCTCCTGGTGAAGCTGGGGTATCACCGGGCGGTATTTCAGAAACCGCGACACAAGCTGCATTACCTGCAACTTGAAGTGCTCGGCGAACCGGTATCTTGGTAGACTGAGGATTCGACTTTCGAAGCGATTTAACTTGAGCAGCAAAACTGCTGAAACGAAACTGGACTCCGCGCTTCGAGGCCGTTCCTGAAACCTTGCCAAGACAGAAAATTTCTCGAGAGATTATCTTCCCGCGTACGACAACTTCGACAGAAGTGCTCCGAAGATCCGCAGCATCAACAAGCGATGGATCGGCAGCGAAGCAGTTTTGCGCCCGCAAGGCTACGGCCGCCGCCACAAGCAAAACGAAAAGAGCGACCTTAAGATGCAAGGTGTAGTTCAAATCTCTCCTTGCCCTAAAACAGTCCTAAATAGGGGCTAGGAGCAAAGTCGCCGTAAGGAAACACCTTGTTTGCATCGAACCCCATCTGAGCAACAACTTCGCCGTAAACCTGCGCAAAATTGAAGTGTCTTGCCTTGATGTACTCATTACTTCCAACGTCGCTGTCGGTAGGTGCGGGGCCGCGCTGGCCACCCTTGATTGCACCACCGAAAACAAACAGCGGCCCGGCGGCCCCGTGGTCAGTCCCTTTGCTATTATTCTCCATCGTTCTCGTGAATTCTGTCATTGTGCAGATTACTACGTCGTTCCATCGGCCAAGAGCTTTCATGCAAGCAACGAAGGCTGTAATTGCGCCGTTGTACTCAGTGAGGAGCTGAGATTGCCGCGTCTTCTCGTCAGAATGTGTGTCGTATCCCCCCTGCTCAGTGTAAATCACTTGAGTATTGAGTGTGGTTCCAGCCGCGATGAGTCGTGCTGCGTCGCGCAGCCGTGAACCGAAGCCGGTATTAGGGAAGGTGACTGGGAGCGTTGTTGCTCCGATCTGCTTCAAAGACTCGACGTTTCCTTGTAAACGAATAAGGGAGTCCTTCGAGTACTGCTCGGCTTCATTTTGCGCGTCGCGCTGATCGACCAGTACTCCGGTGCGGATGTCCCGCATGAAGGCGGCATCGGTGTTGTCGTAAAAGATGGGACTCTCACCGAACGAGCTTAGATCAGAGATAGCGCGCGGCGGGTTTACGCCGCCTTTAATAAATACATTACTCCCCGCAAGAGACACGCCACCGAACGCAGAAGTCATCTGCTCAGTCAGTCGAGCTCCCCAGCCCTGTACGTTACCACCCATTGATCGATCGCCAGAGTGAAGAATAGTTGTGCTCTCGTCGTGAGACCTGTTGTGATTTTGATACCCCACCAAATTGATGAGAGCGAGATTTCCCTCATCCCACACAGACTTGAGTCCAACAAGTGCCGGGTTTAAGACCTGGTCGTTAGTGACTTGCAGACCGGTTGTGGCGTTGTAGCTGACGGTGGGATTACGGGTCTGGTACACCCCGCTCAACGGGGATGCTACGTTGTAAGAACACCCACCAGAAAAATTGGTGATAAGTAGAATCTTGTTGGTAGCGGCATGGGCTTCGAGAGGGCGGGCGAGCGCTATAAAGCCAGCGGCGGGCGCTAACATCCTGTGTACCATCGCTCCACAGGTGCCAGAGGAAACAAGTTTCAAAAAATCTCTTCGTGTCTGAGTGTACTTTTTCATTGTGTCCTCCAGGCCTATTTCACTAGAAAGTCTAAAGACGTGAG
>JAYVGZ010000497.1:0-2325 GCA_043771805.1 Pseudomonadota bacterium | reverse complement strand
TAAGTGGCGCGCGGATGCGCGCAAAAGCAGCAAAAATACTAAGGAGGCGGGCAATAATGTTCGGGGTAGTTGTAGCCTATTCATCCGCCTCCTTAGTATCGTGCTTTGCCGGGTTGCTACTACTTATCACTCTTTTTACGGCGCACAAGGTCGGGCTGCTCCAGGTGTCATTCGGCTTCAAGGATCAACGTGTGTACGCATCATTAGCCACCCTTCTCCTTGGTATGGGTTTCATTCTTAGTTTTCTGCACCTACATGGACGTATCGGCGCGCAGGCAATTCTGCGGTCTTCTGTTACCTCCTTCCTCATTGGGAGCGCCTCTTTAGGGCTCGTAAACATCGACTACATGGTTAGTTTCTACAATCCAGTTCGTTTTGACGTCGAGGAGTCGCCAAGGCGTGACTTATCGTATCTGCTTGGGAATTCCTTCGACAATGTTTCTGCGTGGGAAGAGCTAATGCAGGAGGGAATCTCATCGGGGATTGCCACTCCACGCGATTACTACTGGGGGCGATATCTTCCACTTTGTCGGACGAGCGGGAGTTCCGGTACGCCAATGATGTATCTTCTGAAGCGTCACAGGGCCTTAATTCAGAAGTACTCATCTCCAATTGATTCACTCAAACAGATAGGTCGATTTCATTTTCGTGAATACGCTGCATATCGGTGGCTCCTTTCTCACGATGAACTACGCCAGAAATTTAACCTAGCAGTTCAGGAGAGCTGCGCAGCCGGGGGAGATGGAGAGGGACGATACTACAGCGCGGTTCTTTACGGGGTAAAGGTAGCATGAGCACCCAACGGCTTCGCTTCTCACGGCGCGAGTTCGTTCTTTCGGTGCTATGCGCCACGAGTACAGCAGCATTGGCTTACGGGGTGTGTATTGAACCAGGGTTTCTCAGGCGCAGCTACTACCGGGTGCCCGTTCCGGGATTTCCTCCTGGAGGGAGGATCCGGATTCTTCACATTGCGGATCTGCACCACGGCTCTACTATGCCGCTATCGTTCATTGAAGAGGCATTTTCGCTCGGCCTGGAAATGAATCCCGACCTGATTACAATTACGGGTGACTTAATAGATCTCCGATTGGAGAACCATAAACCCTACCGGAGCATGCTGCAGCGAGTCGCCCGCGTTCGGCCCACTTTTGCCACCATGGGGAACCATGACGGAGGCCTCTGGGCGCACAGCGTGGGAGGGTACGAAGATTCATTCGGTGTAAGGGCGTTTATGGAAGAGAGTAATGTGACAGTTCTGCATAACAGCGCGGTGATATGGGACGTCCGCGACCGCCCCGTACGTTTGGTGGGTCTCGGGGATCTTTGGGCCGGAGAGTTGGATGCTCAAAGCGCATTCGGGGAGAGCCCAATTCCTTCAAACGAATTGACAGTGCCGACTGTTTTGCTCTCACACAATCCGGACACGAAGGATTCGGTTGCTGCTTTTGCATGGCATCTGATGTTGAGTGGTCATACCCACGGCGGGCAGCTACGCATACCCGTAACTGGTCAGACGCCATTTGCTCCAGTGTGAGACCATCGGTATGTTTCGGGGCTTAATCCCTGGCAGGACCGCTTCATTCACACCTCTACGGGAGTCGCGACTACGTCGCTGCTGAGGGTAAATTGCAGGCCGGAGGTGACTATACTTGATCTGGTACCGGTGTGATTGAGGACGTTGAGCGGATTGATCGCTGAAAAGAACCGCTCTCGAGGAAATGGACCGCAAGTTGCGCAACCTTTGAGCGCACGATCAACATTGGATGAGTAACCCGCACTTCGATATGTTCTTGCATTCCATCGAGAACAGTTTCTTCGACCCGAACGACGCCATCATTATCACCCCGCAGGAGCGGCAAAAATCCGAACCTTGCGCCTGTCCCGCCAGCAATCACGCCGATCTCAAAGAGATCTGTTGCCAAAGGGATTGAGAGGTTTGCCACTTGAAGAAGTGAAG
This sequence comes from Pseudomonadota bacterium, assembly GCA_043771805.1. Taxonomy (GTDB): domain Bacteria; phylum Bdellovibrionota_C; class UBA2361; order UBA2361; family OMII01; genus JAYVGZ01. The sequence goes on along the minus strand of JAYVGZ010000497.1, from coordinate 368 downwards.
GTCCAAAAATTGCGCGAAATACTCTAAATGGTAACAGAGCTTTTGCGAGTACTGATCCTTGGTTCGGGGGCCCAAGCATTACGACACGCCCTAAAGTGAATGTAGAGCTCAACCTGGACGCTGACGCGCGCAACACAATAGAGCCCAAGGAGTGGCAGACAAAATTAATACGCGAACCAGATCCCACGTTCTTGGTAAGAAAAGCGAGAAGTCTCGTCGCATGTTGTTCAATCGTCTCGTGCCGTGATCGGTATCCAAAGTTTAACACGGTGCTTTGAGGAAAGTGGCGTTTAAGCCGCCACTCCATGGGTTTCATATCGAATCGATGTCTGCCGAGCCCGTGAATACAGACGATTATGTTGCCTGTG
>JAYVGZ010000496.1:0-7139 GCA_043771805.1 Pseudomonadota bacterium | reverse complement strand
TTGCGCATCGAACCTCCAAACCAGTAGTTCGGATGCACTCTCTCACGTCACTTTCGGGGTGGCCTTTCTTTCTGCCAATGGGTGGCCTTTCTTTTTGCGAACAGGTGGCCTTTCTTTCTGCAACTGGGTGGCCTTTCTTTTGCGATTAAGCGTCTCGGTTAGATTGCACGATTCCCTCATGAATACGGGCTGCAAGGGGCACCGCCATAGTGTGAGACTCCGTACCAGCTAAGACAGATACAGCCCGGATGGAGTGTCCCATGATGTACTCTGGCTTCGAGTTTGACTGCGACTCCTGGTGCAGTGACTTGACTCCCGGCATCTTGCGCCCCTCCTTGGCTACTTTGATACCGTCTGCCACCAGAATGATGCGTCCATGCACGCGAACGAGTGGAAAGATTCGCGCCACCCGTTCCACCCACAGCGCGGTTAGACTATCAAGTCGAATGGCTTTGCTCCCGAAGAACTCTACCAACGAACAGTAGTGCTGTTCGCCTAGTCCCAGACACCGAATGAAGCTCGATACACCGGCAAGGTCGCTGCGAGTGCAGAATCCAGCTACTACAACAGCAAACCAGAAGAATGTTTGCTGCCGGTCAAAAGCTCCGCGCAACTCGCAAAGTATTTCCCATGTTTTCTTCCACAGCACCATAAGTCGCCTTGACACCTAGTCACACAGCATATATATGCTGCATATGACACAACAACGACTTGACGCAATCCAAAATCGTATTAAGAACATTAAGAAAAAACTAATGGAGGTAGGTGTGATGCGACCCGGATCCCTGACGAAGCAGCTTCAAAAAAGGTCAACCACTGACAAGGTCTTCGAGTACTGGCAGCTCAGCTATACGCACAAGATGAAAAGCAGGACTGATTACGTCAGGCAGGAAATGGTCAAGAAAACTCAGGCTCAGGTGAAGGAATTTAAGAAATTCAAGCAGCTCATCGATGAGTGGATTGAACTAGCAATCGAGCAAGCTAAACTCATGGCAAAGAACGAATAATTCAGAGGGGAGAACTCCCGACTCTCAAGTAACAAAGTCCTTGATGAAATGGATAACGGCCTCGTAGGCGATAGGCTTGGTTCGAATGTTTACAAGAAGCGCGCTGCGCTTCAAGGACGAGGAAAACGTGGTGGAGCACGGACTGTAGTTTTGTATAAGGCTGGAAACGTAGCACTCTTTATTGAGGGGTATGCGAAAAATGACAAAGCCGACTAGGAGCCACGAGAGGAGAGCGCTCTAAGGATTTTCGCTAACGATTTTATCAAGAGAACCCCGGAACAGCTTAAAGCTGCGGAAGCCTCGGGAGCAATTGAAGTTTTAGAGAGACTAATAGCGGAGAAATCCCATGAAGAAGAAAAACCTTACCCAGACGCTGGTAAACGCGGCCAAGGACTTAAAGTTCGAGAAGGTAACTGTAGATAAGCTTGAGGCGTTAAACATTCCAGAGGTAAAAGCACTCTCTGGCAAAGAAATTAAACGCCTACGTGAGATAATGAATGCCAGCCAAGGGGTCTTTGCGCGTTACCTTAATGTTAATCCTTCAACCCTGCAGAAGTGGGAGCAAGGTACAGTTTCCCCGCAGAATACGGCGTTGAAACTACTCAATTTTATCCGAAAGCACGGGGTCAATATTTTTTTGGAGGAATTCAACTAACGAAGCGGCGCTTCAGTCGCAGAAGTGTTAAAATCTGGAACTTCTCGTAGGGCAAGGTTAAAAGAGCTCCCACCAGGCATTCCTCGCCCGTGCCCGCGGGGCATCTGTTGGTTTTAAGACATATTTTGTCATAAAATGTACAATTTACGCTGCCGGTCTTGCGAGCAGTTCGTCACATTCGGTAAAACTCTGGCAATCGCTCCCACACGGATGTAATCGCCATGTTGTCATCAGTATCGCCATCCAACCAAGTCTTCTCCGTTATCGCTGAAAGCCCATCGGACGCAGAGATTCTGCTAGCGTTCAAAAAGTCAGCCACTACTCAGAGTGAAGGAGCTATTGCATCGGTTCGGTGTCGCATCGAGGACCGGAACGGCATCCGTGTCGGTGTGATTGACCAGCTACTCGATCTTGCATCTCCGGAAGCTCCATTCGACCAAGCAAGGATCGGAGTTTTTTTCGACCTCGTTGAAGAGAGTGTGACTCGTCTTCGCGCCCAGGGTGCTGCTGCCTTCTTCGCACCGAAGGAGGAGTTTCCAGATAGCTTCAAGAAGAAGTTTAACGCTGTAGGTTTTCCAAGCGGAAAAGACCGATTTACAAATGAAAGCGATCTAGAAAGCTTTTTGAGAAGTCGACCGCATCCGACGAGGATTGCCACGAATGTCGCTGAGCCCGAACTATCTGCAGCACACCTTCCGCAAAGGACGGTATTTTTGGACCGAACAGAGAATAGCGTGCAAACGAGTGTCGATTTCGCTGAAGGGTCCTGAGCAGCGGGCGCCGCATCACCATTGTGCGGTATCGTCCTACTCCAGCACCGCACTCTTCGAAACCAACACCTTATCGATCCGGTGCCGGTCCATATCCACCACCTCAAACTCAAACCCATTCGCCTCAAACTTCTCCGCGGCCTTTGGCACATGTCCGAGCCGACTCATAATGAATCCCCCAAGCGAGTGAAACTCTGCATCATCAAATGGAGACCGCTCAGGAATTGCGAGCTGCTCCCACAACTCATCGATGTCGATCTGGGCGTCGACGAGCCACGAGCCATCGCTGCGTCTAATAATATACGGCGCTTCATCATCGATCTCGCCTACTTCCCCCACTATCGCCTCGACTAAGTCGTGCAAGGTTGCGATACCAGCAAGCCCACCGTATTCATCAACGATGATTGCGAAGTGAATTCGCTCTTTGCGAAGCATATCAAGGAGTGTCAAAAGCGGTATGGTCTCGGGCACTCTCAGCGGCGCCACGAGCCTGGAATTCACCACGTCCCTCGTGAGACCCTCAGCACCCTCTAGAGACCGCGCCATAAGATCGTGGATAGCTACGATGCCTAGCACTTCATCGGTTGTATCACCGACGACGGGTAGCCACGCTCGTCTTGATTCGACAGCAGTTTGGAGGCTTTCTTTGAAAGGAGCCATGCCCTGGAGCGCGATCAGGTGATTACGAGGCGTCATGATAGAGACAGCAAGCCTGTCGCCTAGACGGAACACACGGTTAAAGATCTGACGCTCCCCTTCCTCAACCACACCTGATTTTTTCCCTTCGGCGACGATCGACTTAATATCTTCTTCCGACACCTCAGGCTCCCCTGGGTCGCGAGCGCCAACCAGGGCCAAAAAATTTTCGGAGAAATAAACAAATGGAAAGAGAAGCGGCCGAGTAACAACCTCAAACGCCCGAATAAAAGACACCACAAGCCGAGCAATCCAGTACGGATTAATTAGGCCCACGTATCGGGGAAGAAGCTCCCCAAGAAAGAGTGCAGCGGCTACACTCCCGAGAAGCAACGCTACACCTCCAATTGAGAGGGGCGTCAGAAAAGACATGACGCAGCTCGACATAAGTAGCGATATTACGGCGACAAGCGCGGTAGCTCCCACTCGAAGGGCGTTCGTATAACGGTGAGGATCATCGATTATCGCGAGGAGTGCCTGCGCGCGACCATCGCCAGTGGCAGCGTCACGCTCCACTTTTGAGCGCCGGAGTGCGAGGAGAGCGACATCGCAAGTAGAAATGAAGGCCTTTGCAGCGATGAGAACGAGAATGGCTGTTATCTGGAGCTTTATCATCGTGCGCTTAAGGGTGCTTCACCCGCATGTCGGTCGAAGGGTACTTGAGGTTAGCACACCAAACCTGGGGATCTTCCATCTTAGTGGCTTATCAACTTAGTACGGCCGCAACAAGTCCTTATAGGAGAGTCGAAATAAAACGTCATTCCGAACGCATTCTCCTTTAGAGCGACTTTCCGTAGGGCGATACTTCTAAGCTAGCTGAGTAGCGCCCGTTTTGCTTTATTGGGCCCTCGCCAACTCATTTACCACCTTGAACGTTCTTAGGGAGCGCACCATGAAGAAAACCCCTGCAACTATCGCTCTCGGCATCGATATCGGGGGCACCGGGATCAAGGCTGCCCCTGTTCATTTGAAGAGCGGGCGATTACTTGCCGAAAGGTTTCGAGTAGAGACTCCGCCGGGCGCGGGAGTCACAGCGGTCTCTAGCTGTGTACGAGAGGCCGTAAATCATTTTGCTTGGAAGGGCCCAATCGGTTGCACCGTTCCCGCTGTTGTTATCGGAGGGGTTCTAAGAACGGCGGCTAATATCAGCGCAGAGTGGCTCAATAAAGACGGTGCGGCGATTCTCAGTAAGGCCGTCAAACAACCAGTATCACTCCTCAACGACGCAGATGCTGCGGGCATAGCAGAGATGAAGTTCGGGGCAGGAGCTAAACAGGAGGGGCTCGTGCTTATGGTGACGCTTGGGACCGGTATCGGAACGGCGCTGTTCTTTAACGGAACACTCATTCCGAACAGTGAGCTCGGTCATTTAATTGTTCGGGGTAAAGATGCTGAGGCCCGGGCATCGAATCGGGTGAGAGAGGAACGCGAACTGAGTTGGAAGAAATGGTCCTCGAACGTAAACGAATATCTTGCCTACGTAGAGCAGCTTCTGTGGCCCGATATCATAATTATCGGCGGAGGCGTGAGTAAAAAGGCCGAGAAGTTTATTCCAAAATTAAAGGTTCGAGCGCGGGTCGTTCCAGCGGAGCTTCTTAACGATGCCGGAATCGTTGGCGCGGCGCTAGCGGCTACGGAAAGGTGACTCGTCAATCGCTTATTTTACTGCCGTTTGCGGCAGTTGGATCTATTTTCCGCTTCTGCTTGAGCCCCTCTAAGGCATTTTGCAGAGCATCGATATGCTTTGTGTCGATCTGCTTTGTGTCGATCTGCTTTGTGTCGATCGACTTTACTGCATCTTCCAGTGCACCCTGCACCAGCGGGCTCTTTAAAAGCTGCTCGGCGCCTTTCAGCTGCGCCCCGAGGGTATCGTTGTTGATTTTGTCACCGTTCGGAAGAATCACATCACCGGGCTTAAGGTCTTTAGTGCAGGGTCCAAGGTACTTTCCAGCTATTTTTACCGTTGTAGATTTTTGTCCCAGAAATGGAGGCTCTGAAGACGTTGTCACCTCAGCACTGTAGCTAGTGTTGAAGTCGCCCGTGAACGTGCTCTTGGTGGTCAAGGTTGAGCCTGCAAGCTGGCACTCTAGAAGACCAACATAGGACTTCTCTCTCTTTTCAAAGGTTTGAGCACCACACTTCCCACCCATTTTTCCAACGAGTGAAAAGCTTACATCCTGCATCTGCTTGTCAGTAGCGGCATCGACACACTGCTTAAGAACCCCCTGAGGCGACGACATTGAGATCGCCCACATGCCCGCTTTTCGTGTGGGGAGAGAATCGGCCGCCACGGGCACGACTACTGCTAACTGTGCTAGCTGCAGACAGAGAAAGGGCGAGAGAATTGAACCGGGTAAAGGTAAGCGGGATATTTTCATGGTGTGGTCCTCTTTTCGTTCCCTGAACCTATAGTGTCGCTGAGGCCCTCAGTCAAGCCAGGCTCTTTAAGAACATACACAGACTTTCGTGGCCTATTTCCCCTAAACTGCAACACCGTGGCCCCACCCTTTCGCTTTAGGGAAGCTCAGATTAGCATCGGGAAATATGAAAAAACTTGGTCTCTCGCTCTCACGGTATTACTTTCTGCCTGCAGTTCAACGGTCAACACTCCGGCCGATTTGGTCAGTAAACAGTTTCCAACGGTAACTGGGCAAAGCCTAACAAAGGAAGTAGTGACGATTCCCGATGCCTATCGGGGGAAGAAGACGGTCCTCCTTATCGGTTATCAACAGAAGACCCAGTTCGATATCGACAGGTGGATTCTAGGCTTACTGCAGAGCGAGGTCCCCGTGCAAATAGTCGAGGTGCCCACAATCGCTGGAATGATGCCCCAGATGGTTCAGGGCTTCATTGATAATGGGATGAGGAGCGGGATTCCAAAAGAGGATTGGGGCTCTGTTGTAACCGTATACGAGGACGCAGAGAAGATTATCAATGCAATCGGAAATGACCGGCCCCAATCGACCCACGTAGTGTTGTTAAACGAGTCCGGCCGGATCTTATGGAGCTCTAACCGAGGATATTCGGCTCAACAGGTGTTAGAGTTGAAGAGCGTTGTAGTATCCCCTCCGTCAATGTAAACACTTGGCAATGTAAACACTTGGCAATGCGAACACTTGGCAATGCGAACACTCGGCATGGCTCTACTGCAGTAGCCGGTCAAAGAGGGAACTGAGCACTTCATTTTTCTCAAACCGCTTGGCGAAGCAGAGCATCTCTTTCTGGCGAGTACTCCGCTCAGCTACGGTTCTGCCACGCTCAAGGCGAATCACTTCAGCTAGGCGGGCACTGTCGCCGTGGTCAACGTGAGTCCCTACTCCCTTTTCAACGAACTCGTCCACAATGAAGGAATTCTTCGGACCAACAAACACAAATGGCCGACCCACGGCTAAAATCCCGTAGATCTTTGACGGGTGCACGATCCCGACATATTCATCTCCCATAGGAACAAGGTGAAGGTCTCCTGCGGCCAGAAGCTTGGGGAGCTCTTCTCGAGGCCGGTAAGGGAGTAAGGTCACATTAGGAAGACCCTCTTGGTTCACACAGGACCGTACCTCTTCAAGCCGAGCCCCTCCGCCGCTGAAAACGAACTGAATTGAGGTGTCGCTCTGCAGAAGTTTTGCAGCTTGAAGGATCGTCTCAATCGGATGACACAATGACAGATTGCCAGCGAAGAGAACCACGAAGGTGTCCTCTGGAAAAAGCTCTTTCCGAAAGCTATTTTTAGAATGAGGTAGCGCACCCAGTTCAGCAGAATCAAGCCATAAAGGAACGGTATGAATTCTTGATGGAGTTATCCTCTTCTCTCTTAGTCGCGATGCCATGTACTGGTCGAGCACCACTACGGAGGCGGCCGCCTCTAAGGCGTTCGTGACGGCTTTATCGACCAGCGCATACACTGCCGAGTTTTTTGATATCCAGCCGGCTGCGGCCGCTTGATCAGGGTTGAGATCAAATATCCACGCGGCGAACTGAGAACCCTTTGCCCACGCAATCGCACGCAGAATAACG
>JAYVGZ010000495.1:0-4754 GCA_043771805.1 Pseudomonadota bacterium | reverse complement strand
GAAGGGTGGGGACCTCGGCGTATCAACTGATGCCGTGATCGAGGTGCCATTTGTCTCTGATGAGCTGAGCCCGCTACTGCTCAATATTCCTTTGCAGTTTCTGGCGTACCACGTTGCAGTGTTGAACGGGACTGATGTTGATTTGCCGAGAAATCTGGCGAAGAGCGTGACCGTAGAATAGGTCAATGGGGCAAACAGCCCATTTTCGATGTGAAGCCCCGCACTGTCTTTAAATCGTGCGGGGCTTTTTTTGGTCATTAGTTCTGAAATTCTCGAGTTTGATCGGCGCGCCGCTCTCAATTCGTAGAGTATTCAGCCGGTTCGCCAACGCTAGTTTAACTAGCTTAAAACTACCAATAAAATGAAGAAGTTATAGATTTTTCTATATTGACGAATCCTTCCTATGGGCCGTACTGTGGTGGCATCAAGTGGGATGAAGTGGCTTAATAACCCATAAATACCCATTAGGTGGTTGCTCTCGGTTTGGAAAGTATTCGGTTTGTATTGTGCAGTAGGGGTAGTTCTCCGAAAACGACGGCGGGGCGGTAGATGATCGATAAGCCTGACACTGATGAACCTGGTAGCAGGGAGCACAACAGTGCGGGTGATGTCGATTCAAGCCCTCCGCCGTTCGTCTCTTTTAGAGGGAACTGTGTTCATTCTCTCGACGATAAGGGGAGGGTGAGCCTCCCGGTAGAGTTTCGTAAGGTTTTAGGCGCCCGTTCTCAGAGAAGTGTCGTGCTCACTAACTACATCTCTGAGGGGCACCGTTGTATCGAAGGTTTTGCGCTTGATGCGTGGGAAGATTTCGAGAGACGGCTGCGAGCGAAAAGTCGTTTCAGCAGTAAGCTCCAGCGTCTCGAGAACTTCTACCTGAGTCGGTCCTCGGAGTGTCCAATTGACGGGAGCGGTAGAATTCTCCTGCCAGGCTATCTGAGGACCTACGCAGGGCTTGAGCGAGATGCGGTCTTTACCTCATCCATTCACGGCTTCCGTGTTTGGGACAAGCGGGTGTGGGATGTGATTTTCGCGGCATCCGAGCAGGCTCTCTTGCAAAACCCCGATCTCTTTTCTGATGTTGACATATGACGGACGAAGCGCGGGCCGCCATTCATATTCCGGTATTGCGCGATGAGGTGGTTGACGCTCTCGGCGCGACCGTCAGCGGTTTGTTCCTTGACTGTACTTTTGGCGGAGGTGGTCACTCTCGAGCGATACTTGACGGTCATGCGGATAATCGCGTCGTCGGACTGGACCGTGACCTACGGGCAATAACGCGTGGGAAGATGTGGCAGCACGAGTATGGTGATCGATTAGAGCTGATTCACGGATCATTTTCACAGATAGAAGAGCTTGTGTCCTCGAGGGTATTTGACGGTGTTCTGGCAGATCTTGGAATGTCGACTGACCAACTTTACGAGGAGCGGGGCTTCTCGTTCTCAGATCAAGGGGCATTTGACATGCGGATGAATGAGACAGACGGAATAACAGCAGCAGAGTTCGTGAATGGAGCCTCCGAGCGCGAGTTGTATCTGGCCCTAGTCAAGGGCGGGGTTGGAAAAAATGGCAAGCAGATAGCTCAAGCTATTCAACGTGCGCGCCCTATCGCAACGGCGAAAGAGTTAGGTGAAGTCATTAGGCAGTCTCAGCTGGGTAAGCGTGGAGAATCGAGATCTCACCCAGCTACCGTCGTTTTCCAAGCGATCCGAATCCACATCAATCGAGAGCGCGAGGAGATTGAAGATCTTCTCGAAGCTGCGCCACACATCGTGAAATCAGGGCGTCGGTTGGCGATTATTACTTTTCACTCCCTCGAGGATCGCATCGTTACGAGTCAGTTGCGTGAATGGGAATCGGCCGGGACTTTTCCGGCGTCGTGGCGAGGCCCTCGTGAAGGACGTCAATTGGGCCGTTTGACAACGAGAAAGCCCATTCTGCCGAGTGATGCGGAGATCGATCGAAATCCTGCATCGCGGAGTGCTCGTCTGCGCGTTTTCGAATTCATGTAGTTAAAGAGAAAAATAAAAGTGGAAGCTGCATCATTTTGGGTGGCGACAGAAAACGATTAACCTTGTAAAAATAATAAAAGGTTTTGACGTATGGCAGTGTGTTTGCAGTATCAGTCGGTATACGTACGGCGCGACGCTACGGTAGTCTCAAAAAGGCTCCAGTTGTTGGCCGCTGTTGTGCTTCTCGTAGTGCTTGCTGCGAGGGTATGGATGAAGCTTGAGTCCACGGACGTCGGCTACCAGTTGGCGCGCGAGCGACAGAGAACGGTAGCGCTTGATATGGAACGGCGTGAACTTGAACTCCAGCTTTCAGTCCTTCTACGACCCGATGCGCTTGCAAAAGCTGCGCGGGAGAGGTCGGGACTGCTTGAGCACAAGGCTGACCAAACCATAAAGATTTCGTACTAAAGAGTGAATCTGAAAGCGGGGAATCTCGCATAGTATTCTTCTACTAGTTACAGATCTGCGATCGTCGCCGGTGTAGATTCGTGGGGTAAGAGAATATGGTAGTGCCTGCATCCAATTCGAAAGGTTCAAACCTTCCCTCGAGTGGTAATCAGTCAGGGATACCCCTTCAGACAAAGGAGCTCTCAGGTTCCCGGTCACTTCTTGCGGTTGATTACGCGGCGTGGAAGAAAGGGCCTCCCGCGCGTGATACGATCACTCGTGGCAGGCCTTCTCGACTAGTGCTTCTCGTTGTGGTCGCACTCCTTTGGGTCGGAGCGCTTACTTGGCGTATGTACAGCTTGCAGGTAGCTGATGTCGAAACGTGGCAGGACTGGGCCGTTCGTCAGCATGTTGCGGAGGTGCAGGTTGCTTCTGAGCGTGGGCCGATACTTGATCGTAACGGCAAGCTTTTGGCAGTTTCTGTGCCAGCGGGGTCAGTGTATGTTCGACCAAAGCAGATCGGCGCCCCCGATACTCCCTCCTTCAATTCTGCTGTTCGCGAGCTCTCTAAGCTTCTTGAGATGAAACCCGCCATCGTGGCTACGAAGCTGAGGTCGAAGCAGCCCTTTGTTTGGCTGAAGCGCCAGATCCCGCGCTTTAAGACCGACGAGGTGATGGCGCGCACTATTTCGGGTGTTGGCGTTGTGATGGAATCTCGGAGGTTCTATCCCTACAACCAATCCGCGAGCGCACTAGTTGGAAAAGTCGGAGTGGACGGGGCAGGGCTCTCTGGAGTCGAGGCGCTGTATGAAAAGAAGCTCCACGTTGAGCATTCAACTACGAAAGTATCAAAGGATGCCTTTGGTAAGATTATTCAAGTTTCAGGTTCTGACACGGAGGCCCCCTTTGCCGTTCCGAAGGGTGATGCACTGCGCCTGACAATCGATGCCGATCTTCAGATCATTATGGACGAGGAGCTCGATGCGGGGCGCAAAGCTGCAAACGCTAAACAGGCCATGGCTGTCATGATCGACTCTGAGACAGGAGAAGTAGTGGCTCTCAGTCAATCGCCAAGCTTTAATTTCAATGTTCCAAGTGAGAATTCAAAGAAAGCGCTCAGTAATTTGCTGGTTGAGGCTGTCTTCGAACCCGGCTCTGTGATGAAGCCGCTTGTTACCGCGGCTGCAATTGATGCAGGAGTTGTAACGCCCTCCGAATTGATCAACTGCGAAAACGGGCGGTTCTCTTATGGCTCGCACACTATTAAGGACGTTCACCCGTCCGGAGTTATCTCAGTTTTTGATGTCGTCGTGCGTTCTTCGAATATCGGTATGACGAAGATTGGTATGAGAATGGGGAGCGACCGGCTCTACTCATATCTTCGCCGTTTTGGATTCGGTAGTGCGAGCGACCTTGGATTGGCTGGTGAATCTGGCGGTATTCTTAGGCCAGTTTCTCGGTGGAGCAAGGTGGACGTGGCAACCCACTCATTCGGCCAAGGGGTTGCGGTTACGCCTCTGCAAGTTGTGAGAGCCGTAGCCGTAATAGCGAACGGTGGTATCTTGCCGAAGCTTTCGGTTGTTGTAGACGAGAGTGGGATCCCGGCCGGCGAGCGCATTATTTCGGACAAAGCAGCCGGGTACGTTAAGGAGATGATGTACGGAGTCACTGAGGATAAGCATGGAACTGGGAGTAAAGCACTTATCCCTGGGTTTCGTGTAGGTGGTAAGACTGGGACGGCTCAGAAGGCATCTCCGAATGGTCGCGGGTATGCCCCAGGACTTTACGTGGCATCTTTTGTCGGGTTCGTTGATGGGAGCTCAATGGGCATTCCGCGTAATCTCACTACAATGGTAATCATGGACGAGCCGCATGCCGGTACGATATACGGCGGAACCCTTGCTGCCCCTGTCTTTCAGAAGATAATGGAGCGGTCGTATAAGTACATGGGAACTCGTAATGACCTAAACGGAGGTGGACAACGGTCCCCCCGATACATAGAACCACGTGATTCGTTCGGAGTGAAGGATGATGAGCTATTTCCCGCTTCTTACCGTCGGTAAGGACAGTCATCCTTTCTATGGGTCAGGGTCAAGATATTTTGTCTCGCCCTCCTGAGCTGCCGAGGGGCGTTCTGTTAAAACGATATCAATTCCGGCGTCAAACAATGAACGTCCGGTAGCTGGAGTATCTGCACTCTGCCCTAGAGGGTTATAAAGAACCTTTGCGCCAGTAAAATGTGCAATCGAGACGAGCTCTTTACTTGGCGCAAGCCGTTCTAGCTCAATCACTTCAGGGTGTAATTCGAGGGCCTGTAGGAGCTCTTCTTTCGATCGAACTCGAATCAACACTGCAAGT
>JAYVGZ010000494.1:0-4654 GCA_043771805.1 Pseudomonadota bacterium | reverse complement strand
TAGCTTTATCCCAGTTGCCGGAGTGTTTATCAGTTCCGTTCCGATCTGCCTTCTTGCACTCCAGGAGTCTGGTTTCAACCTTATGCTCCTCGTCGTGGCTCTTATCACAGCAATTCATATGATTGAGACCTACATCTTAAATCCCAAGATCTACGGTCACCACCTGCGGATGAATCCGGTTGTGGTTCTTATTCTACTTACCATTGGCGGAAAACTGTTTCACATTTGGGGACTTATCCTGGGGGTGCCGATGTGCACCTACATCTTTGGTACTGCGATTAAGCACGGGCATGGGGATTCGAGCGAAGAGATAAAGTTAACGTAAAGGATCAGCGGAAACGATCATTTGATTTCTGTTAGATCTCGATGACCACATACTCGGAAGGTTGCTTTTTGGGGGGCATTTCCGTCAGACTCCGGCGCACGTGTACCAAGGTCGGGACTAAATGATAAAATTGGCAGCTCCATCCGCGCACTCTAACGCAAAATCAGGCTCCTCTGCGGTCAAGGAACGTGCCGACGCACCGAACATTGCCTTCCTGGGGCGGCCTGGCCATGACCAAGTCATCAAAGAGGCGCTTAGTACACTCCTTTGGCTCGATCAAAGAGCAGAGATCAGTGTCGATAACCATAGAAAGCTCACAGATGAGGTGAGCACCATGCTCACCGAGAGCGGGGTTCAAGTTCCAGCTCTTACAGACCGGTTCGAACCGTCTGCAGCCATCAGAGTCGCGCTGGAGAGTCTACCGTTGGGGGACGAGGCCATTGCAATCGCGCGAACGGTTAGAATGGCGATACTCAGAAGCCCGCTCACCGATCAGTCCACACTGTAGTGTGGGTGGCACCAGCGCTGATTTGGTATGAATAGATAGTGGCTTTGCACCCACAACGAACCTTTTCCTCACTCGCTAAGTCTACCTCGTAGCAGTGGTTGCTCATGGGCCGTAAAAAAGGCCTTTTCAAAGCCTTCCACATGTATAAGGTTTCTCGTGTGGGCGACGGCAAGACAAATCCTAGAACCTGTAGTGAGCTGCGTGACTCCTAGCGACGACAACGCGCCCGACGACGCCACCGTCATATCCCGGATCCTTGCGGGTGATCGGGACCTTTTCCGAGTACTAGTTTCTGCCCATAAAGATTCCGTCTTCTTCGCAATTCGCCGACAGATAAACGACCACGCCACCGCTGAGGAGCTCGCCCAAGAAACGTTCGTGAAAGCGTACCGTGGTCTCTCCTCATTCCGTGGTGACTCCTCTTTTCGAACATGGGTTATCCGAATTGCCATCAACACCACTCACTCGTACTTTTCATCGAAGGAGTTTAAGCAAAAAAGCTCTACCGAGCCCCTCGACCCGATAAAGCACGACCGATTCTCAGCCGTTCCCCAGCAAGAATCTCGAAAGCTCTCGCTCTTTAAAGAGGCCCTTACTACTCTCTCGCCGAAGCTACGAGAAACCTTGGTACTGTGCGGGTTAGAGGGAAAAAAATATGAAGAGGCTGCGGCAGTACTTGATGTACCAGTGGGCACAATTCGGTCGCGGCTAAATAAGGCTCGACTCCTCGTTCGAGACGCTGTCGAACGCGCCCTACGGGAGGAGGACGAACATGAAGCATAGCGATGTTGAGGATCGTTTTCAGGATCTCGTGGATGGGACTCTTTCGAAGACAGAGACAGCAGCCTTATTGCAAGACATCGCCTCGAACGAAGCTCTGAGCAGATCGTTTGAGAGTTTTAAAGAGATCCTACGAATTGAATCTGACCTGAGTCAGGAAAGGTACGAACTAAACGAAAACTTCGTTGTCAAAGTGATGGATGCTCTTGAGAGTCAGGAGCAGCGATCCTTTATACGGAGAGCCATAGAGATGTTCACAGTCAATCGTAGGCAGGTTGCAGGAGCTTTGACGGTGTGTGTAGTAATCTCTCTTGGGGTTTATGTCGCTAATCGAGCGCCGCTCTCTGATCTACTCCCTGGCCAAAGCGGAAACGTCGTGGAGGTTGCGACTAAGCCCGCGCCGATCGCTCAATCTGCCGATTCGCAAGTTTCAAAGCCGCCCAACGCCCCGGCGCCGCAAGCTTCGTCACTCGTTGCACCCACCACGGAGGCTCCCCTACCTCCCCCACCTTCCGAAAAAAAAGCAGGCTCGCCTCCAACGGGAGTTCAAAGCAATGCTGAGACCTCTGCCAGTTCGTCACTCGGAACTTTGGACCAAACGATCTCCGAAGGAGGTGCTGCTGCAAAGCGTACGGCACCATCCGTGACCTTAGATCGAAAGCAGAAGGTTCCCACCTCCGCAGCGAGTGGCAGATCCTGGCCTGCCGAGCCTAGTCTCGAAAATGCGAATAAAGTAGCGGATCAATACTCCATGAGTACGAGCAGGCCCTTGCAGAGCGATCGTCCAGTTCCCAGTGCATCTGAAGCTACCGACCTTGAGGCTCAGGAGACTGATGATAATTCCAATGATGCGTCGAGAGTGCGTGAGGCTTCAAGCGACATGCTCGAAGGCGCATCTCAATCTCCAACTACAAACCCGATCTCGACCTTCAGCATAGACGTCGATACCGGCAGCTATACAAACACCCGCCGTGCTCTGCACGAGGGCCACCTGCCAGCGCCTGAATCCGTTCGAGTCGAGGAGTTCTTAAACTACTTCGACTACAACTACCCTGTGCAAAATAGTAAGCCATTTGCGCTCGACTACGAGATTGCTCCATCCCCGCTTTCACCAAAAAAGTATCTTTTACGCCTCGCGCTAGCAGCGAAGACGGCGCCACGCTCCGAGCAACCGTGGAATCTGGTGTTCCTCGTGGACGTGTCCGGCTCTATGTCTGGGAGCGATAGAATAGATCTACTGAAACGCTCGCTTGCACTTCTCGTGGCCCAGATGCGGCCCAGCGATACGGTATCGATCGTAACCTATGCCGGCTCAGCTGGTGTTCTCCTCGATGGTGGAAAGGGTGTCGAAAAATCTCGTATCTTAGCAACGATCGAGTCTCTCGATACAGGCGGCTCTACAAATGGCAGTGGCGGTATCGCGGCTGCCTACAAGACCGCAATGAAACACCTCATCCCCGGTTGCACAAATCGAGTAATACTTGTCACTGACGGCGATTTTAATGTTGGCACTACGTCAATGAAAGCCCTGACGCAACTCATCGCACAACAACGTGATTCCGGTATCACACTCACCACGATCGGTGTGGGAAGCGACAACTTTAGAGATACTATGATGGAGCAGCTGGCAGACGTGGGGAACGGAAACTACTTCTACCTTGACTCCTTCACTGAAGCCCGCAAGATCTTCGAGACCGATCTGGTTGGAAACATCGAAGTCGTGGCGAAGGACGTAAAGATCCAAGTTGAGTTCAACCCTCGGACCGTAGCCCAGTACAGGCTGATAGGGTACGAGAACCGGCAGCTACGACGAGAAGACTTTGATGATGATAGAGTCGATGCAGGTGAGATAGGATCCGGTCACCGAGTTACGGCGCTGTATGAGCTGATGCTTACCGACCCTCCAGCACGTTCCCCCAGTGTTAGATACGGAACCCCAGCGCCTACGACCCCTGTCGCGTTAGAAATTACCGATAATACGGTCAATGAGCTCGCTTTTCTTAAGTTACGCTTTAAGCTTCCTCGCGGTGACAGCTCAAAGTTGCTTGAGTTTGCACTCCTACGCTCTCACGTAAAAGTCTCTGCCGAGGAGTCCAGTGTTGATTTTCGTTTCGCTGCAGCGGTCAGTTATCTGGGGGAGCTTCTACGGGGGGGTAGAAATGAAGCGGACATTACGTTTCAAAACATTGCTCAACTTGCTGCCGGGAGTGTGGGGCCGGATAGGTATGGATATCGCCGTGAGTTTGTTGAGCTGGTTAAGAACGCTGGGGCGCTACGGCGAAAGTAGCGCGTCGCCGGTGGAGTCCACACATCACTTCAGGTCGATGGAGAGGATCATCGATGCAAAAGCATTTCAGTCATTATTTCTCGAACAGATTTCGATCGATGTCCCTAAAAGTTTACCATGTATCTGTCTCGCAGACCCGATGCGCAAGAACGTGCATCATTGCGGGGCCACAAGAAACATCCTACCCCGGCCTACCCTGATGCGCTTACACTGCATTCCCGAGGAATAAAAACGATGATAAACCCGAGCTACAATGATCTTCACATCAAGATTGTGTCATCCCCGCGCGATGACACACTTGAGGATACAGTCTCTGTTGAGCTGCTACACCACGCGCCCGTATCGGTTGATAAACACCTGAAAGATGAGCCTACCATCCTTACCTGCGCTACCACCTTAGGAATAAAGGAGAGCGGCAAGCCTGACTTCACCGTGATGAAACTACCGCAACCGGCAACAACGGTCGGAATGTTTACGAGGAATAGGTGCCCCAGTGTCACCGTGCTCCGAAACAAAGAGTGCCTTCGCGACCAGAGAGCCCAAATTATCGCGGTAAACAGCGGAAACGCCAACGTGTTTACTCCCTCGGGAGAGCAAGATTTAGCCGAGATCGTCGAACTCGTGTCGAGGGAGTTTTCAGCTCCGAAAGAGATGATTTTGATGTGCTCTACAGGGGTGATCGGCGTACCGCTTCCCATGGAAAAATTCCGGTCGGGTATTCCCAACCTCTCAAAGAACGCGGCACACAAGAACC
>JAYVGZ010000493.1:0-2029 GCA_043771805.1 Pseudomonadota bacterium | reverse complement strand
CGCCACTCTTCAAAAAAATCGTGGAATTTCTTGCCAGTCAATCAACCAAAGAGCTAATGACGAGTCCTTCCATCTGGGGTTTTTGGGGGCAAAATCCCGGGTTGCACGAAGCTGGGACTGAGTATGAAAATGTTGCAAGAGGTTTTCACGTTCGTCTGAACTCTTCTCGATCTACCGATGGCCTAGTTCATCGACTGAGAAAGTATCAAGCGGAAGGTTGGACGAAATCCGTCAGTGGTCTCATTGAGACACTTGGAGAGACCGGTATTCGGGCACTGAGTGTAAGATCGGAGCTTTTTCGCCTGAATGAAATGCGCCGCGCCGCACCTTTTCGCTCTGCTCACGAAACTCTCAATGAGTGTGCGATTTCCCGACTATATCGCGCAAACGGCGAGCTTTTCGTCAGCCAACATATGGGGGAGTTTCGAATTCGTGGTGGCCAGACTACTGATTGTGACGCAGTGGCGCGGCTTTGTGGGTCAGTCGGTGCCATATCAGAGGAGCAGGTTCATCGAATTGCGACCCAACCTTTTCCTGTTCGTGAATTCCGCCTCCACGGCCACTTCGATCACAGCGGCTTTAGCTTGCCCCACGCTACCCAGTTTTTCGGGGACCGTGTGCGAGCTGCCAATATGCGACAGCGACTTCGGGAAGTTAATGAGGAAAGTTTCGTTGTCGATGGCGACTTCATGTTGGTCGAAGCCGCTAAGGATGAACAGCTACTTCACGAGAGGGCGACCCGCGGCGAAGAGTATTTCGAGTGCGCTCCATTCCAGGCAACCTGTAATGAGTTTTTGTCGTGTTCAAACGCGCCTGCACTCAAGATGGTTGAGACGTTGTGCATCCCCTTCGATCTACTCAAGTCGATGGAGGAACAGACATTCCCCCATCTCAAGCGGCTCGAGCTTTGGGGCGGAAGAGAAAATAAGGGAATAGGAGAATCTCCGTCGAATCTTCTTCGATCTGCAGAAGATCTTGATCTCTCGAACAATGCTCGCCTTGAAGACGTGACCGCCAGTCGTCCTCTTTCGAATATTCGTTCCCTTCGGCTGTCTACCACCGAGGAGTGCTATACCCTCTCAACTCTCATTTCTAAATATAAGCTCTTTCACCTTGAAGCCGTTGTCTTACCTGGGGCTCCTTCTCCGCAGTCTTTGCGCGCCTTGCTGAAGCAATCAACCATGCGTTATCTCTCGTTTCCGTGGACAGATGAGTTGATCGAAGCTGGCCCATTAGATTTGCGGGAGATCCGTAGGCTGGAACTGGCTAAATTAACATCGGCGGGGAATGATGCGGTGCGCTCTATCGGTCTTTGCGCATTACGTCACTGCGCGCTCCGTCATTTCGAGGGCAGTTCTGAGGATGTTATTCGATTCCTTGATGCAGTGCCGAAGGGGCAACTTCGAAGTTTCGAACTGTCGACGTTACGATCCAGGTTTCTCGGCCGACTGAAAGAGATAGTGCACCACCCGGCGCTGTGCAATCTGGAGTGGCTAGTCCTTGGTATGCCTGATACACAGTCAGCCGTTCGCGAGGTGGCAAATATGGATTCGCTCGCTAACCTCTCCTTTTTAAGTTTTGTCGACGAACACCCGGAGCAGATGCAGGAGCGGCCCGCCATGCCTGAAGAGGAGCAGTTTTTAGAAAAGTGGGCTCAGGCGCCTGTTTTTGGAGTTCGTTACCCCTGGCAGTTTTCTGACCTATCGATTTTATCCAAAGCCTTAAATCGTGGTGAGGAAGCGATTTCCTTGGGGGGCACTAACTACGAAATCATTCCTAAAATCGAACTTGGGAGAGTGGGTCAGGGTACCTATTTCCTTCAGCGTTGAGGTAGGGGTTGTACCACTTTGCCCCACTCGCTCAAAGTGTGAATCCTTAGGGGCTTGGTTGCGTCTACGAAAGAGGGTGCGGTTTCATAGTACTATCAGCATATTAGGCTTGAAAGCGGCATATCTTCGTTAGCGGATTACTGTTCTGCGGCGATTCATCGGTGGGCGAAGTTAATCATGTAGCTTTGCGAGTTAGTTGA
>JAYVGZ010000492.1:0-2533 GCA_043771805.1 Pseudomonadota bacterium | reverse complement strand
GCTAGAGCTGTCTCATGAACAGACTCTTTGGTGTGTCGCGGCTCGGCATGAATACCGACTGCATATCCTCCTATAAGCGCGTAGGCTACCCTATGCTTTGCGAATACACGCAGTAGTTCTAAGAAGTCTGGGTACATCTGTCGTCTTATTTCTAAATTGATACTCGAAGAGGGAAAGCTGACATATCAGCTCAAATTTCTTTGCATACGAAAGCTTAACTGAACCATCTAGTTCGTTCATTAAGTGGTGATCTTTATCCGATCCCACATAATTAAAGGGTTCCTTCTTATTTTTTCTTTCCCGCATGCGACTGTAGCTCCTTCGCGCGTTACTTGACCACTGTATCACTACACCTGCTAACTTATCGATTCACCACTAGCCACGTCGATCAAACTCTCCCCATACCGCACCACCCGGCCCCCACTCTGCTCAAGTAGTCGGTCCTCCCCATGCACCCGCCGCTCAGTGAGCAAAACCACACTAGACCCCATATGAAACGTACCTATTTTTGCTCCACGCATTACAGGAATTCCCGGCTGATGCACAAATTCTTTCTGAGTTTGATGCACCCAAGGTCGAATATTCGTCACAAGCGAAGTATACGCAGCTTCAATCTTTCCAACATTGGTCGCTCCAACCATCACCACGGCAAACAATCCTTTAGAAGAGTTGATGAATGTGATCACCCTCTCGTTTACCGCAAAGAGCGCAGGGACGTTGTTAATTGCCCAATCGTTCACAGGCCACAATTTTCCAGGAATGTGCACGGTCTTTACGATCTCTCCGTCGCACGGTGCGTGAATATGGTGCGCGTCTGTGGGAGAGAGATAAAAACTGTACGCACTGCCGCCGAAAAAACGACTCGACTCAGGTGCATTCCCCAGGAGTTCAGGGATTGAATAAGAAACACCCTTTACTTGTGTGAGCATCCCCTCATGGGCCGGAGACTCTACCCGGCGTAGCTTCCCATCAACTGGACACACCAACCCCTCCGCAATCGGTCGAAGTTCTGGTTTCATGTCTCGAGTAAAGAACTCTCCGATTGATCGAAACTGGCTTACGGTTTTCGTTGCCGCTGTCGTATCTATCCCGTAAGCCCGCGCGAAGATCCCGATACTAAATGTATTGAGCGGGGCGGGGAGTGGAATATTTGCTGCTGTGCCAACAAACCAACTAAGGTAATTTTTCGGAACAAATCGTAACCACTTCATGACTGATTCCTTTGGGCGACTAATATTGCAAGAGATTAGAAAGTGCATCATTGAGTCTAGCTTTCGCTAAGAACTGTGTCTCAAGCGATTCCGCAAAAGGCACTGGTGTATCAAGGCTACCGACTCTCATGATGGGGGCATCTAATTCTTCGAAATAGTGCTGGGCTATGTGAGCAGCTATCTCGCCTCCGATTCCTCCGAAAAGGGTATCTTCGTGGAACACCAATACCCGGTGCGTTCTCTTTACCCACTCACCAATCGATTGATAGTCGAGAGGTACCAGGGTACGAAGGTCGAGAATTGCTACAGAGATCTCTGGCCTGCTTGCAACGAGGCTCTCTGCCCAATGCACCCCGGCTCCGTACGTAATGATTACCGCTTGCTCCCCTTCCCTTACGACACGGGCTTCTCCGATCGGTGTGCGGTAGTAGCCTACTGGCACATCACCGGAAATGCTTCTGTAGAGTGCTTTGTGTTCAAAGAACATCACAGGATTCGGATCTTCAATCGCGGAAATCAGAAGACCCTTCGCATCAGCGGGTGTGGAGGGATAGACGACCTTTAAACCCGCTGTGTGCGTAAACCACGCTTCATTTGATTGAGAATGGAACGGACCGGCGCCGGTCCCGCCACCGGTCGGCATCCGCACGACGACTGCAGCGTTCTGACCCCAGCGGTAGTGTGTTTTTGCGAGATTATTTACAACTTGGGTAAAACCACTGGAGACAAAGTCTGCGAACTGCATTTCAACTACAGACGGCACCCCTTTGATGCTGAGCCCTAGAGAGGCACCCAGGATTGCTGATTCACAGAGAGGGGTATTTCGCACACGCGCTCGACCGAACTCTTTCAGGAACCCTTCGGTTACCTTGAAGACGCCACCGTATTCGGCGATGTCCTGCCCCATCAGCACAAGGGCTGGATTTTTACGCATGGCGATTCGAAGTGCATCTGAAATGGAATCCACCATGCGCATCTTCTGCGGCGCGTCGGTACTCTCGATACTTTCTTGGGGCGAAGTAGTGGGCGCGAAGACGTCGGCCAGCTCTTGCTCTGTTGAAGCTGCTACATCCGGCTGAGCAAAGGCTTCTTCAGTTGACTCATCAATATATTTTGAGATCTCTGCTCGAATCTCGGTCATCTGCTTTTTAGTGAGGAGCTTCTTACGAAGAAGGAGCTTTTCATACCGAGCTATTGGATCTTTCTTCTCCCACTCGATAAGTAGCTTCTTCGGAACATATTTGGTGCCTGATGCTTCCTCATGCCCACGCATACGAAAGGTCATACATTCGACGAGCACTGGTCTCGGTTTCTTGCGTAGG
>JAYVGZ010000491.1:0-2566 GCA_043771805.1 Pseudomonadota bacterium | reverse complement strand
CGACAACATAGCGACGCTCCTTTATACCCTGCTGCTACTGCTACCCGCGATGCACTGGCAGCGAGACCGTGCTTTCGCTGTTTTGCTGCTCGTTACGCTGGTCATGCTCGCTCTTGGTCGAGCTTTTATTTTTGGCCCTTCCCGCCTGGACCCAGGTCGCACGGTTACCTATCTCACACTTGTCGTGTCCCTCTTAGTGAGTGTGGGAGTTCTCAACATGCGCGGGTGGCTCGCATTACGAATCTCCTTCGGAGCCCTACTTCTTATACCGCCGGTGGCAGCTCTTTATGAAAACCCTGCACGGTATATGTGTTGTTCATCAGCCGAGTTCGAAGAATACCGGTGTGCTCTAAGCGAGATTGCTTCACGAGAGGGTATTCCCCGGCCACTCGTTGCGAACCCCGATCTTGGTGTCATGAGCTTCTACAAAATCTTTAATATTTTTGATCTCGGCTACCTCGCGAATCCGGTTTTTATACAGCTACGCGATGAAGAATCAGTGGAAAGATATTTCTTTACGGTAATTGCTCCCGATCTTATTGAAGTCTCACCCTCCTGGCGCGAGCGGTCACGCAAGATCTTCGATTCAACGCTTCTTGATATTCAGTACCAGAAGGTTAATCAGTGGAGCGGGTCGTGCAAAACGACCGAAGGCATAGACTACTATGTTCGCCGTAGTATGACGAAGGGCTCTAACAGCCGGGAACGCGGATTTACAGACGAACTATCCTCAGGCCTTGCTGTTTCACGAATCGAGCGCGAAATTCATGACTGTCTAACTGTGGAGACCGCTGACTGCTTCTATATCGTGCGTTCCTTGTACCGTTTCTTGCCGGAGCTACGCCGTGAGGGGAAACTCGACGCAGTATTGGAATTGTTGAGAGAAAATGGATCTACGTCGTTGGTTTTGGAGTGGGGAAGAGCGCATCTTACGAGTGACCGGTCGTCGACGTGGGTTTCTGGAGCGCAGACGGTTGTAGACGGTATGTGAAAGCCTTCCTCTCAGTGAGTGCGCGGAGTAAGGGTGGAGCAAACTAACGATGGGTAAAACTCAAAAGGGTCTAATGCTGCTACTGCCGCTATTTTTGCTCAGTGCGTGGTACATACTGCAAGGCATCTTTTTCAATCTTAAGCGAGGGGTTTTCTTCGGCTCCAAGAGCGAGAAACTGACCGACACCTCAGAGAGCCAAATACCGCTCCTTCCAGTTGAGGAAGTCGAGGCTCCCGTCACCAAAGCTGCAGCACCAGTAAAAGCACACACCCGCGCCGCTAGAGTAAAGCGCGATCTCTCGAAGCTCCCTCACTTTCGGGTAGATCATCAATTCCAACTCCTCAATGCGCTTGTTGCAGGAAGGATATGGGTAAGATCGGAGAAGTCATCGTAAGGGAGCTAGAGAGCCAACCAGCGCGGTTATTCGTGAACGAACATGTCCATCCCCGCTTTGCTTGCTCTACCTGCAAAGACGGGGTTGTACAGCCTCCGCTACACTGTTCAGTAAAGCCTCTCAGTCGATGCATTGTTGGCCCGGGGCTCTTATCCCAGATCCACGTATTAAAGTACGTTGACCACCTACCGCTGCATCGCCAGGAACAGGTGAGTGCTCGGCAGGGATTTGAGATTACACGCAGAAACATGTGTGACTGGATAAAGCTAGCGCGGGTAACGTACCTGCAGCGGCTCTGGAATGCGCATAAGCAAGACATGTTTAATGAGTCCTACTTACAAGGTGATGAGACGACCATCAAGGTGCAAGACGGTGCTACTGTGGGCGAGTGCCATAGAGGCTACCTATGGGGAACCTATGCCCCAGAGAGGAAGCTCGTTTTATTTGAGTACGCGGAGAGTCGAGCTGGTGCGGTTGCAAAGGATATCTATGAAGAGTTCAGAGGAACTCTGCAGACTGATGCCTACGCTGGATATAATCCCGTAGTTTTACCCGACAAAGTTGTGCGGATAGCGTGTTTGGCTCATGTGCGCCGAAAGTTCATTGAGTGTGAGAAGATCTGCTCGAAGGAGGCGACAGTTAAAAAAAGTTGAGTATGGTGAAAAGCCATGGCAGCATCTTGACTCTATGCTCGCCAAAGACACGAAAAGTTTATGGAGTTCCAAGCTATCGCTCTCGCAGGCACGAGACATTGTCGAAGCTTACAAGGACGAGATTCTGAGTCATGGATTTGGTGACGGAATAGCCGCGATTGTACAGCGTTTCGATTGCGAATCCGATTTGCATTTAAAGTTGCCTTCATCGAACCAATCCATACCGACTTTTATGGCTCATCTTAGAGTGTCCCGGGCTCGTTTTGTTGAAGACATCCAACGTGACCTTGATTCGGTGGTTGGTGCATCTGGAAAACGCCTGGTGACGATTGCAAAAGAACTAACGCCTATTCTAAATTCCTGCGGTCTTATCATGCGTCGAGTGGAAGAAGTGAAATCCAGCATCAACCTCGAAACCGACGGGAACAGAGTTTGGTTTTATGCTATTTCCGCGAGAGGAAAGACACAAAAGCAGCATTTGGCGTCATTTCCAAAAGTTACCGTCATTCCAGTCGAGCAATTGAATGA
>JAYVGZ010000490.1:0-5437 GCA_043771805.1 Pseudomonadota bacterium | reverse complement strand
GCCGAGGTTACTCCATTATTTTCGGCTGTCGCACCGCATCAGTATTTTCCAATTGAAGTGGAGTCAGCGCAGCTACAGATTATTTTAGCGGCGCCCTCGGTAAAGTTCGGCGCCGAAGGATATTATGCTGGAAAGATAGCGGTAAGCCTGCTGGGTGCCTCAATGTTCGGGAGACTTTTCGTTGAGGTCCGAGAGAAACGTGGGTTGTGTTACTCGGTGTATGCTCGTCACGGTGCAAACAACGCGTACGGTACCGTCACCGCCTACGTTGGAACCACTCCCGAACGTGCACAAGAGAGTTTAGATGTCCTCGTGAAGGAGCTCTACGGCCTGAAGGGGACAGTTAGCGAGGCGGAGCTTGAACGGGCCAAGGTGAACTTGAAGGCTTCACTTGTACTAGGTGAAGAATCTCCCGGCTCGCGCGCATCATCGAACGCGACTGACTGGTGGTTGCTCGGACGAATCCGTCCGTTGGTTGAGGTTTCAACTGAAATAGATAAGGTGGACGTAAAAGGCGTTGATTCGTTCTTAGAGCGGTATTCTTTTCGACCAGCATCATTGCTGACCCTCGGCCCGAAGCGATTGGAAGTATCAGAGGAGCTCTGCCGTAGGTAAGAGAAAGGTAACGGGAATTGCGCTCTCCATGCAGTTCTAAAGTCACGTTTAGATTCGGATAACTCGATATGTCAGCAAAGTTTCGCACTCACACACTCGCTAACGGCCTCACGCTGCTGGGGGAAGTAAACTCGGCGAACGTAAGCTCAGCCATAGGGTTTTTCGTAAAGACTGGGGCTCGCGATGAGGTTCCGGTTGAATCGGGAGTTTCGCACTTCCTTGAGCACATGATGTTCAAGGGCACCCCGACCAGAAGCGCGCTCGAGATAAATATGCAGCTCGGAAGTCTAGGCGCACAGGCGAATGCTTTTACCTCGGAGGAGAACACGGTGTATTACGCCGTAGTTATTCCCGAGAAATTCGAGGAGATGCAGGTTCTATTAAGCGACATGCTCCGACCGGCGCTTGATTCAGGTGAGTTCGATACAGAGAAGAACGTTATCCTCGAGGAGATAGCGCTGTACCAGGATCGACCCCATTTTTACCTTTTTGAAAATGCCTTCGAGGATTATTTTAAAGGGCATACTGCAGGGAATTCGGTGCTTGGTAGCCATGCCTCAGTGTCGGCGCTCTCGCGTGATGCGATGAAGAGCTACTTTGACCGCCGATACTCGCCCGCAAACATCGCTCTCGTGGCAACCGGTAATTTCGACTGGGATGGTTTCGTAACACGAGCAGAGAAGCTGTGCGGCCTGTGGAAAAACTTCTCTGTGACACGCAATACGCCGCGGCATCCTGGAAAGACGGGAGTAACACAGTTCCGGCGTAAGAATTTGAGTCATGCGCACGCAATTTTGATCTCTCCCGGCTGTAGTGCACAGGATCCTGATCGGTACGCTCTCTCGATTCTATCGGTGATCCTTGGAGACTCTAGCGGATCTCGGATGTACTGGGATCTGATTGATAAGGGGCTCGCAGATTCTGCAAGTATCGATAGTGACGAACGGGACGGTACCGGCTGCTTCTTGGCCTACGTAAGCACCTCACCCGACCGACTAGATGAAGTAGTCAAGATTGCTCGGACGATATTAGCCTCGCCTCTGAATTTCACCGACGGAGATCTTGAGCGGGCTAAGAGTAAGGTCGTCTCAAGAATTGTCCTGGACGGGGAACTCCCGATGGGGCGGTTGATGGCGTTGGGAATGGAGTGGAATTACCGACGGGAGACTACTCCTCTTAGTGAGATCGTTCGTCGCGTACGTGCACTGAGCAGGAGAGACGTTGAAAGTGCGCTCAGTAAGTACCCGCTAAGTGACTGGGCGGAGTACCGGCTCCTGCCTGAGTAAAACCAGGCTGCAGGGTCGTTTGTTGTAGCAAGACCTCAGAATAAAGCGTCTGCAACATTTGAAGATGTTGCAGACGCTGAAACGTTCGCTCGATATTTCGACTCTTTGAAGTAGGACTTTCGTGAGACCCACTCGCGCAAAGAGGACTAGTCGTCTTCTTCCTTGTCCTTCGCTTCTTCCTCTTCCTCGTCGTCATCTTCGTCCTCGTCGTCTAGATCGACGTCGTCCTCGTCATCTTCCTCGTCATCTTCCTCGTCATCTTCGTCATCATCGTAGTCTTCGTCGTCATCCTCGTATTCTTCTTCTTCTTCTTCGGCTTCCGCCGGTTCTCCGTGCGAAAATACTTCGGGGTCGATCTCTTCTAACGCGTCAGTCAATGCTGAGACGATAGAGGCGAGGTCCTCGGGAGCACAATCTTCGTTCTCGATCACAGCCTCAACTGCTGCACGAATTTCCGTAACGAGGGCATCTTCGATATCGACCTCTTCTTCACTGTCATCGTCATCATCACCTTCGGCAGCCGCCGCAGGGTCGAGGTCATCTTCAAGTCCTTCTTGAAGTTCGGCAAAGCCTTCGACTAGTTGGGTGAGGGCATCGATAATTTTTTCAGTTGCCTTTGTGGTCATACAAACAATTCCAAGAAAATAATGAGGCGTCGAACCAATTAACGTAAATTCAGTAGACGAACAATCGGTGAATATTCCTTTTTTTTAGAATATCCGAAGAAAGAAGATCAAAAAATAGAAACTCAAAAATAGAAGCTCAAAAATAGAAACTACGGAAGGGTAAAGCGTTTTGAGGCACTAGATCAAGAGGTAACTCTTTCAACCCGAAAAACTCGAGGGCACATGAACTCCCTATGCTCTTCGGTTAGCAGTCCAGTTGAACGCCCACACCGGACACGTTCCATCAATGTTGAGTGCATGGATAGCAGAGTTCGACCGTTTCGGCAAAGAAGAGGTATTGTCCGTCATTGGGCGCTCTTTTCGTCTAGTTCGGTGGGGCGCCAGCATGATAGGTTCCCTTCTGTCCGGTGTTAAGCCGGGAGTGAAGCCAGTTGAAGATTAATGAAGTTTGGAGCCAAGGTCCCATCATGAGAGTACCAACCACTGCATGCGCCCTCACCCTGCTGGGAGTGGTGAGCTTCCTCTCTCCGGGCTGCTTTAGCAATCAAGGAGTACGTAGCTCGGCGACAACACCGCGTGTTCCGTCCTCCGCTATTGTTTCACCGCTTTCAGTTCTGGTCTCTGATCCTGCAGCCTTGGCATCAGTCAATGCACTCTTGCTTTCAGCGCCCTCACTATCGACCGAGGCACGCAGTGTTCGTCTTGATCCAGAGATGTTCCAAGGTCTGATTGAGGATGCGGCTAACCGCGAGTTGGATCTCAGGGTGTACGGGTCAGAGTGGTCCCAGCGTAATCAGATTTCGGGTACCGTGCTAACCGGAGAATCGCCTGAGCAGAGACTAGCGCTGCAGAAAGCAGGGGTTGATGCAGTCTTGAAGACTGAATTGACTCATTATAGCGATCGTGTTGGATCTGCTTTGGGTGGTGAGCCTGCCGCAGTTGGCTTTCGTATGACTGTGACCCGGCTTGTTGACGGAAAGGAGTTGTGGCAAGGGACTTACTATCTGAAGCAACAGGCCCTTAGTGACAACTTTCTGAAGATCGGTGAAAAATTCGGGAACCAAGGGACTGGTGCTGGTTGGACCTCAGGAGTGGAGCTGCTCAAGCGGGGCGCCGCCTTGGCTCTGCAGGATTTCAGGCTCCGACGACTATCGGCCTTTGAGCAGCCGACTCCTGGCAGGTAGAATAGTGTTATAATATAGCCCTCCGGACGGAACGAATTACCCCTGTGTGGACCTAGTTCTACCGTGGTAACATCTAAACCTTAGTTTTGTGAATGCTTTGCTCATTTGAGTCGCTGGGTGGTGTCGTGTTCCATGGGCCGCGGATTGCCGTGAGTCGGAAATGAGCATCGGCGCTCTCAACTCGATGAATGTAGGGCATGCGAAGGTTCTAGTGAGGTAGTTTAAGCATGGCAGAGCTTAAGAAGAGGCGTTCGACTGGGCGCGTTAAAACCCAGAAGTCGGCGCGAGTTTCAGAGTCAAAGAAAAGGGGTCGTATGCAGCCTCGCGAGTGGCTGCGTGAGGCGAGCACGCTCTTGCTCCTCACTTCTGGTATCATTCTTTGTCTTAGCCTTGCCTCCTACTCATACCTCGTGGCGGCCGGCGGCGTTATAGCCCCTCGCAGTAATGTCATTGGGCCGGTTGGTCACGTAGTAGCCACCCTTCTGGTTGGCAGCCTTGGATGGATCGCTTTCCTGCCAGTAGCCGGACTTTTCTGGCTCGCATTTTTCCGCAATAAAAACATCGAGAGTGAGCCTCGTCGGTACCACGGCACTATTCTGTTCACTGCAGCCGGGTTCTTGGTACTAGCCCTTTGTTCCTTGCTGACAGTGGTAAGTGGGAGCAGGGGGTGGGGTGGCACAATTGGGAGCTCCCTTCTTTTCTATTTTTCTCGGAGCTTGGGTATTGGAGGCACTGTGCTGGTTTGTGCAATTGTGTGCGCCGTTGCCGCAGCTATTCTCTCTCGGCGCTCGGTCGGAGACGTTGCGAATGGGCTGCGCTGGATGGTGCAGGTTACCGCAAAATTCTCGGTGATAACGGTACCAATGATGGCACTCCGCACAGTTGCGCTCGCTGCACAGACATGTGGGCAGGGTGGGATGTGGTGCACGAGAGCGATTTTCGGGCTCGGTTTTGCTCGGGGCATTAAACGAGAAGCGGTAATGCCTCCGCTTCCAAAGCCACGTCTTCGCAAAAACGCGCTTGAATCTGGACACGATGAAAAGGTAACCGCTCTGGAACCGGCTACTGATCGAACGAGCAACACTCAGCCAGAGCGCGCTGACCCTATCATCGTAAAACCGAAGAACACGGAACTCTTAGTTCTTAAGAACGGCAGAGCTCCCTCATCAAAGTCAAAGACTAGAGACGAAGCGACGACCACAAAATCATATGACGACTACGTCATGCCTGATATCAACCTGCTTACACGCGAGCAGGCCTCGGAGAGCGGTGAGGATGACGAAGAATTACGGCAGAAGGCGGAACAGATCGAGGCAAAATTACGTGACTTTAACATAGCTGGGCGGGTTACCCAGGTGCATCCTGGACCAGTTATCACTCTTTTCGAGTTTGAGCCTGCGGCAGGTGTGAAGGTGGGCAGGATCGCAGCTCTCCAAGACGATCTGGCGATGAGTCTTAAAGCGAGCAGCATTCGAATTATCGCGCCGATTCCGAAGCGAGGAACCGTTGGTATTGAGGTGCCAAACAAACATCAAGCTATGGTTCGACTCCGTGATTGCTTAGAGAGTGAGGCGTTCTTAACAGGGGAATCAATCCTGAGCGTTCCACTTGGAAAGGATACCTACGGTGACGCCGTCGTGGTTGATATTGCTGCTATGCCTCATTTGCTTATGGCTGGAGCAACGGGAACCGGTAAGTCGGTTTCGATCAATGCTCTTCTTTTGAG
>JAYVGZ010000489.1:0-10053 GCA_043771805.1 Pseudomonadota bacterium | reverse complement strand
ACTTGCCAAGCAAGCCTTTTGTCAACATTACATTTTACAGAAAATGAGTACTCTTCCCGCTTGAGAGGAGGGGAATCACCCGCTACTATCCGAAGCCTTCTGCCGAGCCCCAAAAAAAGTTTATCCCGAAGTAAGTACCACTGTGTCGCGATTCGTCCACCTTCATCTGCACACCCAGTACAGCCTCCTCGACGGGGCGAATAAACTCCCTGACATTTTAGAGCTTGCCCACAGCTACGGTCAGCCTGCAATCGCGATGACTGACCACGGTAATCTGCACGGTGCGATCGAATTTTACACGGAAGCAAAAAAGATCGGGATTAAACCGATCATAGGGTGTGAGCTGTACGTCACGCCGGGAAGTCGTCATGAACGCAAAATGCGTGCTCAGGGTGGCGCCGGTACGAACCATCTGACCGTGCTCGCTGCCAACAAGGTGGGGTACCACAACCTCTGCAAGCTCTCGAGTCTTTCGTACAAGGAGGGTTTTTATTTTAAGCCAAGGGTCGATCACGAGCTCCTTGCACAGTACAGCGAGGGGCTTATCGTTCTTAGCGGCTGCCTTGCAGGTGAGTTGGCCAACTGCACTGAGCACGACGATTGGAGCCGTGCAAAACAGGTAGTTGAGTTTTATGCCTCAACGTTTAAAGACCGCTACTATCTTGAGATTCAACCGCACCCAATACCTGAGCAAAGGAAACACAACGATGCAGTAGTGGACCTCGCGAAGAAGTTCGGAGTTCCGCTTGTTGCAACAACTGATTGCCACTACCCCGGTAAAGACGATCACTTCGCTCAAGAGGTGCTCATGTGTGTCTCTACGGGGAAGACTGTTCTCGACCCCGACCACCTTCGGCACGAGGGGTTCACGCTTCATCTCAAAACTGAACACGAGATGGCGGAAGAGTTCAATCACGCGGCCCATGCGCAAGAGGCGATACAAAATACAATGCTGATCGCCAACGCGTGCGATCTCTCTTTTGATTTTAAAACCTACTACATGCCCCAGTTCGAGACGCCAGACCCGCGTCCACTAAACGATATCATGGCCGAATTGGCGAGAGAGGGGTTAACGAAACGGCTTGAAACGCTCTCAACGCTTCCGTCATGGACAGCCGCGTTAACTCAATCGTATTGGGATCGACTTGAGGAAGAGATCTCTCTTATTGGTTCGATGGGGTTCGCTGGTTACTTCCTCGTGGTGTCAGATTTTATCGTATGGGCGAAGGATAACGGAATTCCGGTAGGGCCCGGTCGAGGATCGGTAGCAGGTTCTCTGGTTGCGTACGGGCTGCGGATTACTGAAGTCGACCCGATATCGAATAAGCTGTTCTTCGAGCGATTCCTGAATCCGGAACGGGTAAGTATGCCCGATATCGACGTCGATTTCTGTATTTACGGACGTGAGCGAGTCATCAATTACGTTGTGCAGAAATACGGCAAAGAGAAGGTAGCCCAGATCGCAACGTTCGGAACGTTGAAGGCAAAGGCTGCAATCAAGGACGTTGGTCGTGCTTTAGGCATGAGCTACGCCGAGACAGACAGAATCGCCCAGCTCGTACCAGCCCCTCGCCAGGGGTTTGATTACCCTATAGCTGAAGCGCTCAAGATGGAGCCGAAGCTCGCCGAGTACGCAGCAGGTGAAGGGCAGCAATTAATTGAGCTCGCAAT
This sequence comes from Pseudomonadota bacterium, assembly GCA_043771805.1. GTDB lineage: Bacteria > Bdellovibrionota_C > UBA2361 > UBA2361 > OMII01 > JAYVGZ01. The sequence continues at coordinate 8,382 of JAYVGZ010000489.1, read as the reverse complement.
TAAGCTTGAGGGGCTCACAAGGCACACCTCAATGCACGCAGCCGGAGTGGTGATCGGCGATAGACCCCTCAATGAGCTTCTGCCGATGATGCTCGATAAAGATGGTAATGACGTCACTCAGTACTCGATGACGTACGTGGAGAAAGTTGGGCTGGTAAAGTTCGACTTCCTTGGGCTCAAAACCCTCACCGTCCTCCATACCGCGGTAAAGATTATTGAAGAGAGTCGGGGAGTAAAGCTCGACTTAAACCTGCTTCCCCTCGAAGATTCAAAGACGTACTCACTTATTGGCGCTGGTAATACGACGGGAGTGTTCCAATTGGAGTCGAGTGGCATTACCGAGATGGTGATGCGCCTTAAGCCAAACTGCTTCGATGATATCGTCGCTATCTTAGCGCTGTACCGTCCTGGACCACTTGATGCAGGGATGGTTGATCACTACATCGAACGAAAGCATGGCAGGGAGCCTATTTCGTACCTTCACCCACTGATGAAGGAGATCTTGGCCGATACCTACGGCGTAATCCTCTACCAAGAACAGATTATGCAGCTTGCTCGAGTTTTGGCTGGGTATTCGCTTGGTGAAGCTGACCTGCTCCGAAAAGCCATGGGAAAGAAAAACGTAGAAGAGATGGCGGCACAGAAAGATCGCTTCATCTCAGGCGCCGTAGAACGGAAGATTGATAAGCGATTAGCGGACGAGATCTTTCAGCAGATGGAGACGTTTGCCCGGTACGGGTTCAATCGAAGTCATACGGCAGCGTACGCGTTAATCTCCTTCCAGACAGGGTACTTGAAGGCCCACTACGGAGTTGAATTTATGGCAGCCCTCATGTCACACGACATGGAGGATAGCGATAAGACGTTCAAGAATTTTAACGAGTGCCGAAAACAATCAATCAACGTTCTCCAGCCAAATATAAACGAAAGCTCGGCAGGGTTCACCGTCCGAGGCACCAAGATTTTATTCGGCCTCGAGGCTGTAAAGGGAACTGGTCAGAAGGCGGTAGAGGCGATCGTTGCTGCGCGAGAGACATCTCCGTTTGAGAGCCTAGAGGACCTCATCTCAAAGGTTGATCTGCACCACGTCAACAGAAGAGTCTTTGAGAACATTATCAAGAGCGGTGGGCTTGATTTCACGAAGGTGAGCAGGCGCGAGATGCTTGAGCGGCTGGAAGATCTCCTTAAAGTTTACTCCGCTCAGAAGAATGTCGATCCGAACCAGATTTCACTCTTCGGCTCTGCTCCAATGAAGCCTGTTGTGCCGAAGCGACCTGCAGCACTTCCTGAGTGGCCGATCAACCAGAAGCTTGCTTTTGAGCGAGAAGCGCTCGGGTTTTACATCTCGGGCCACCCCCTTGAAAAATTTCGGAGTGACCTTAAACGTCTTGGTGCACTCTCCACGGCCGACGTGAAGACGCAGAAGCGGGCCGAGGTGAGAGTAGGCGGAGTTATCACTGCGCTGAAACTAAAGAACACAAAGAAGGGTGATCGGTATGCTACGTTCTCGCTTGAGGACTGGCTTGGGACAGTCGAATCGATCGTTTGGCCTGATACCTACCTAAAAGTCGCTCACCTTATCGTCGCCGATGACCCGGTGCTGGTCACTGGTCGGGCCGATGTTACCGATGAGCGGTGTGCCCTTATTGTTGAAAAGATGGAGTCTCTCATAGAACTTCGAGACAGGAATGCAACTCAGGGGTTGCTGATGTTGACGCAGGCCGACAATATCGAGTCGAGTCTTCCAGCGGTTCAGTCTATCTTCCAGCGGCACACTGGTACGTGCCCCGTGAAGGTACGGCTTCAACTCGCGGAAGGAGACGTGTCTGTAGTGCTGCGCGATAATCGCAACGCGCCGGTGTGTGTGGTGCCGTCCGAGACTCTGTGTGAAGAGATTGAACAGCTGTTTGGTCGGCCAGTTCTTTCTTTTAGGTAGCTTTCTTGTAGGTAGTAAAGAAGGGGCAGGCGAAAGAATGCCCCCTTGAGGATGAGCAGATGGGTATACACTCGAGAGACTCAATTATCCCACCGATGTGGATACTCGCACTACTGGCGGTCACCTTTCTCGGCTGGATCTGCTATCAGCTCAAAGAGCTCTTGGTTCTTCTGGTCCTTGGTTATTTTCTAGCGTACGCGATAGATCCTGCTCTTGAATGGTTCGAACGTCGGAAGATCTCTCGAACCGTTGGCGTGTTTGCGGTCTTTGGAGTCCTGATAGCCCTTTTCGCTCTCCTAGGCGTTACGGCGATCCCTTCAGTGATTAAGGAGTTCTCAAAGCTGACGCAGAACTTGAATGAGTATGTTGTTGTGGGGAAGGAGAAGATCGGGCCGCTGGTCGAGGAGGCTCGCGGTCTTCTTCCTGAGGCACTTCGTAACAGCCCGGACCTCGATGCGGTGTTATCATCAGTCCCTTCACTCACCTCCCACATCAGTGGAGATACTCTTAAGGGGATAGCTGGGGCGGTTGGGGGAACCCTTCTTAAGGGCTACTCGATCACGTTGACGTTAATTAACATAGCGTTACTTCCTTTCATTGTATTCTATCTGGCAGTCGACCTCCCGCACCTACACAACTTTGTGCTGTCGTCCTTTCCTGTTACTCGACAAAGAAAGATATCAGAGATCTTCCGCGAAATTGACGTCTACGTGTCTTCTTTCGTGCGAGGTCAAATAACTGTTTGTAGTATCCTTTTTCTGCTCTACGCTGTGGGATTAGGGGTTATTGGCGTCGACCTGTGGCTACTCCTGGCAATTATCTCAGGTTTTGGGAACATCATACCGTATGCGGGCTTCGCGGTAGGATTCCTACTAAGCTCACTTCTTACGCTCGTTACGTTTGGCGACCTTACTCACCTATTCTGGGTGTGGGGGCTCTACGGGGTGGTTCAGTTTCTTGAGGGCACCTTTATCACTCCCCGTGTGGTAGGTGAGTCGGTTGGGCTGTCGCCGCTGGTTGTTATCCTCGCGCTGTTTGCGGGGGGGCAGCTGTTTGGTTTGTTAGGGGTCTTTTTGGCTGTGCCTGCCGCTGCAGCACTTAGAGTGGTTGTGCGGCACTCACATGATTGGGTGTTGAATCGGCAGTAGGAGATTTTGGTGTATGTTGGACTCTCCCCTTGTTCGAAAACTTGTCTCGCTCGCGCTTGAAGAGGATCTCTCCTTTGGCGATATTACAGCCGAGATCACCGTCTCACCAAATCATACCTCGCGTGCTCGACTTATCGCGCGGCAGCCGCTGGTCTTCTGTGGTGGCGAGATCCTCTCGATAGTATGCAACACCGGTCGGTGGTCTTTTAAGAGTGAACTTAAGCAAAAAGATGGGCACCGAGTAGAGTCGGGTGCTGTGCTTGCAGAGTTGGATGGACTCACCCGCGAACTCCTTGGAGCCGAACGAACTATCCTCAATTTTTTGCAGCGGATGAGTGGCGTTGCGACGTATGCGCGCGGTTTCGTGGATGCTTGCTCGGATAAATTAATGGTGCTCGACACTCGTAAGACCATGCCAGGTTGGCGCGTGCTCGATAAGTATGCAGTCAGAACCGGCGGCGCTCAGAATCACCGCTTTAGTCTTGGGGACATGGTGTTAGTGAAGAACAATCATGTGGACGCGCACCCCGACAGATTGAGGGGAGTTCTCAAGGATGTCTCAGCCAAAAAACCTCCGTATATGGCGTGGGAAGTTGAAGTTCGAGATCTAGAGGAGCTACGCACCGCGCTTGAATTTGCGCCCTCAATTGTGATGCTCGATAATTTCTCCGACGATCTTATTCAGACTGCGATGGAGATTGTTCGATCCGTTGCTCCTCGTCCGCTGGTTGAAGTCTCAGGTGGAGTCACGCGAGAGCGCGCCCGTCGCTTAGCTGAGTTTGGTATCGATGCGGTTTCATCAGGTGCCCTTACGACAGCCGCACCAAACGTTGATATTTCAATGAGGATAGAGGCACGGTAGTGAGCGACGGTGGCGGCGATTCTTCCCAAGATCTGCACCTCGCTGGGTACTCCTACGCGCGGCTTTTTAACGAAGTCGATTCGACTATGAACGTTGCAAGGTCGCTTGTGTCTTCGCAACAAGGTAGTGGGCCAGGTGCCGCGCTAGTTATGGCCCGGAAACAAACCTCGGGGCGGGGCACGCAGGGCCGGATATGGGAGGGAGATACCTCTTCTTTTTTGGGGACTTTCGTCTTTCAGCGGCCCCTGCCCGTCGCCGCGATGTCCGGTTACTCACTAGCGGTAGGTGTTTGGATTGCTGCAGCGCTGGCAAGCTTGGGCGTAGCGCTGCGTCTTAAGTGGCCAAACGATCTTGTTCTAGTCGCGAAGGGTGGCGGCGGTATTCTGAAGTTAGGGGGAATTCTCATAGAGGTTCTCGATAACTCGTCTGCGGCAGTTGTGCTGGTGGGCGTAGGTATAAATCTTCTTGGAAGCCCCGCTTCAGTGCCACACTCAAGCTCTCTGCGAGAGGCGTTCGGAGTTACACTTACTCAGGAGCAGGCTGCAGAGACACTGGGGAAAGAGCTACTTGCTGGTCACCGTGAGTTTATGGAAAACGGAAGCTTCGCACCCTGGGTCTCTAGATGGAGTGCACTTTCCTGTTTCGAGCGAGAATTCATTACCATGGAGGTTGGTGCCACAACCGTCGTGGGTGAATACGCGGGCGTATCATCGTCAGGCGCCATTCGTTTGAGGTCGGGCGAAGTAATGCGTGAGGTCCCGTCGGGACATATTATTGGCTGGTCCTAGCCTCCATCTGGACGATCCATTATGACAGATGAGAAGAACTTATTACTCGAGTTGGCGGCTCAGGAGGTAGCTCCACACGAGCTCGAACTTGTTAAGGAGCTTCTTACGCTGCCACCTTCTGAGATTCCAGGTGAGCTTCCGACTGAGTGTGTTGAAGAAGTACCCATGGTGGAACCCTCCGTATTGGAGGTGAAACAGACTGACGTCCGCGGCCAATTAGCAGCTATGTCAATGGCGCAAAAGCTGAAAGCAGCGATGACGGGTAACAGCATAGTGCGACGGTTACTCGTACTCGATGCAAGCCGCCTCATACAAGAGTGTGTTCTGAATAATCCGAAACTCGGCATGAACGAAATCGAAGACTTTGCCAGAAATCCAAATATGAACGCGCAGGCACTGCGGGGTATCTCTTCGCGGTCTACTTGGATGCGGACGTACAAGGTAAAGCTGAATCTGGTGCTCAATCCGAAATGTCCCGCCGATCTTTCGCTACGATGGCTCCGCTTCCTGCACGATGCTGACGTTAAAATTATTGCGCGTTCTAAGAACATTCCGCAGGTCTTGCAGGTGGCAGCGAAGAAGAAGCTATCAGAGAAGGCATGAGAGTGGTGTGTGCGTAGGATAGCGCTTGCGGCTACCGAAGTTCAGGCCACACTGTAAACATCTTCGTTGAAAATAAAGAAGTTTTAGTCGAACGGAAAAGGCCGCCAACGCCCTTTATGGCTTTCGGAATATCTCCGTAATCGTTGACATCTTTACCGATTCCAACGACGTACAGTATTATCTTTTTCCGGTTGAGGAGTTGTCCTGTCGCCATCTGAAAGCTTTCAAGAGCCGTGCGAGAGGCCGTGTCTCGACCATCGGTAACGACGAAAATAACCCTCCGATAATCGGGATACGTGGAGTCGTTGAACTGTTCGATAGCCTTGGTTATGCCGTCGTAAAAAGCACTCCCGCCGCTACCATGCACGTGATTGAGAGCCTCAACTACCTTCTTCGTATCAGTTGTGAAGGGAACAGCGAGCGTGGGCTCAGAAGCAAATGTTACAAGCGAGAGAACATTTCGTGCTGCGCCACCGTCTGTAGTTGAGCAAAAAATACCGAAATCCCGTTGTAGTGATTCAAGCGCGGCCCCTTCCATCGAAACGGAAGCATCCACAACAAGTGAAAGAGCAATTGGTCGCCGAATATCCGGCCAATGCGCTGCGAGAAACGAAGCGACCGGACCAGATGGCCGTGTAGTCTGGCTGCCGCCCTGCGCGCTTTTTGGAGGAGAGAATCCACGCTTCAGCGCTAGCTGTAGCACCTCATCTGTGCGGAGAAAATCGTGAAGGGCCCTGGCGGCCGAACGCTCGTCTGGTGTGATCCACGAAGCCTCAAACTGACACACCGGATAGTTGTTGTCGGCGCCGACTTCGACAATTTCTCGCGATTGGAGCCCCGAATCGGGGTTTTTAGCGGTAAACTCCGCGAATTGCTGACTGTTCGAAAGAGCCAGCACGGGTGTTCCTCCCTCTTGGCTGCCAAGCCACGAGAGTAAGTGTCGGTCGTCGTACATGTACTGAAGCACCCGATCTTGGCTCCGTTGCACGGACGACAATCCGGTACGAAGCCGATCCGGCGTGAGCTCGAACGGAAGGGTGTTGAGGCCGGCAGCGCTAAGGAGAAGGAGAGAGGTGAGGCCTGACGAAGAATAGAGCGGATGGCCCACAACAAAAGGTGCCCGAGGTTTGCCTCGCGGCTCAGAGTCAAGCGACGTGGTGTTCAGAAGATCAACAAGTGGCAGGTGCTCGTCATCATCACTAAATTCAAAAGAGTCAGATGATCGGTGGACCACGATGGCCTTGGTAGAGAAGAGGGGAACGCAGTCAGTCACTGACGCAGTGAGCGATGCGAGATCGTCAGTTGAGGCCTGAACGGCATAGTCAGAGAGGGCGAGCCACAGCGTTGGTTTGAGGTCACCAGAGGAGAGTCGACCGAGGGACCCCTTAAAGCCGGCAGAGGCAGCCGGAACGATACGAATGCCGTAGCCCTCCTGAGTCTTGATTGAGGCGGCGGCGACGCGCCTTGCTACGTCTTCTACCCACTCCGATGCTTCGATCGGATGGAGAAGTCGTACGTCAATGACCTTCTGCGGCGGGGGAGGGGCTTTCTTCTGGTCGTCTGAACAACCGGTCGCAGTGGCCCCTATCAAGAAAAGGAATGTGAACGCGCGGAGCAGTGACTTCAAGGAGGCTGCTGTGGATCTCGGCTGGTAGTTCATGCTGCAGTGCCGTGGATTCCAACATCTGAAAAACCGATGCCACGTAGACAGAATAGTTCGACTTGCATTAATCACATGATGCACTTTCACGCCTTCCCCTTTTTCCTGGCGCTTCGCGCCTCAACCGAGACATCACACGGCGCCACTCGCCGGCTGGCATCACCGGAAAGCCGAGGTAGTCGCCCGGACAAAGATGAGGAGAAAGAAAAGGAAAAAAAGGGAGGTGTGTACCCCCGACTGTCCTCCGACTCTCACTCCAGACACGAGAGGTGGTCGGCAACACCGGTATTTCCACCCACCACTACACCATTTCCAAAAACAGAGCCTCCGCCTGTCCCTATGCCTTCGCACAGTATGCAGGATTCACCGATTGCTGCGTTGTGACCTACCTGAACGAGGTTGTCGATTTTGGTTCTCTTTCCGATCGTAGTATCGCCAAGGGCGCCCCTGTCGATGCAGAAGTTGCACCGATCTCGACGTCGCTTCCAATCGAGACAGTACCGAGTTGTGGTACTTTCCGCAGCCCCACAACTTGATCTGGAATGTAACCAAACCCATCTGCACCGATTAGCGAGTTGTTGTGCACAACGGAAGCTCCTTTCAACTTCGATGGCCCACTCTGATGGCTATAATTAGGGTGAACAAGCTTTAGTGATGTACCGCTGAATTTCAAGGAGGGAATAAAAATGGCACTTACCTGTTTCCAGGTAAGTGCCCCAGTTTCGGTTGACTTCACCCTTCAAAGCGCCGGCCATTCGGGAAGCTAAGTACATGGGGAGGGATTTATGACCGGTTCCCCAAAGAGCGTCATCAGTACTGATGATCGCCTACAACTACTACCCGTGTCAATAAAACAATGTTGCATTGTGGCCCTTCGCCTGTTTTTACGAAAACTTCGTACCGGCTCAGCTGATGAATGATGTTAGGAGAGATTGAAAGACATGCTTCCGGGGCGCCGTAATGTAGAGACCGGCCTCGCCCCGTTACTCACTACCAAACACCATGGTTCTTCGTGAAGTGCTGTACTGCAAGTGTTTCGCACGGCGCCCGGCAACGCTCTTCGTTGTCTCATCGTAAGTGTTGTTTGGTAGGTGCCAATTCCAATCAGACTGCTTACGGCGAATGTTGGCAACCTGGGAGTACAGTAGGCCCAGCGCTGGAGAGGCGGGAGACCCCAATTTCGGCGGTGTTAGGCCGTCGAAGCAGTTCCGGCTCAGTATATCCTTCGGGTAGCTCTGGCCGTTCCTCAAGCATTCGATCCATAGGTACGCGGCCTTCCAATTTATGACGTGTCGGGGCACCTCGATCATGTCGTGTTGAAGGTTCCCGACAGCGAGAGCTGCTGCAATAGCTATATCAGTGCCGAAGCCGAGCTGTTGCAGGGC
>JAYVGZ010000488.1:0-9179 GCA_043771805.1 Pseudomonadota bacterium | reverse complement strand
GAAGCCCTCCTTTGTCGAAGAAATCCTCTCGTCCGAGGTTACTGAGGTCAGCATCAAGGAGATAGCGCGAGAGATCGCAGGTGGGAACTTGACGTAATCCTGTCTGAGTCTCACGCAGACTAGTGTCCAGAATCATTTGCTCGACCAAGCTAATCTCGTCGGCAGAGTATCCACAGGTTGGATGAGCGGTGGTGTGTCTTTCCAGAGCTTCGCGAACCATCCGCGCCGCGATCGGTTCGTTAGCGACAGGGCTTTTTATGAACCCGGCATCATGAAACGCGGCCGCAATAGCAAGGAGTTCTATCTCTCTGGCAGGGAGCTCGTCTGTAATTGCGAAACGAATAGCCTCGTTCAACACATCTTCCGTGTGCGCAAACGCGTGGTAAACGAGATGCCCTGGGAGATTTTGTTTGAGCAAATCGAGAATGGCCGAAATCACGGGCAGCTGCCGTAAGGTTTCTTCTGCCTGCTTTACGTCGTTTTCTATCATGTTCCGAAAACCGTCGATTTTGACCTAAACTCTACTGGTAGGGTATCGTTCTCCTGACGACATTAACTTTAATGCCTTTTCGATATCGATACTCTTCTCGATTTCGTTTTTGGATGTGCAGTGCTTAGCCGGACATACATCGCATTTAAACTAAAACATCGATTTGCTTATTTGCCCTAGTAGGTTGCGATAATCCTAAGCCAAACCTTGAATCAAGCCAAAACTCCTCCATGACGCCGTTACCAACCCCACATCTACGAAAACAGAGACAGAAGTTTAAATCAGGCTCCTTCCTTCAATTACTCAAGCTGGCGGCGCCGCACAAGTCGGAGTTCGCTATAGCGACGGGTGCGTTATTTACAGGTAGCGCGATCAACCTCGTTTTTCCGGAGGTTGCTCGCCGCGCACTGGATACAAAGCTCTTTCCGGCTGCACTCGATAATCTCCCTCTGCTGATGGGTGGTTTAGCGCTCCTCTGTATTATTCAAGGAGCAGCTTTTTATATCAGATCAAATCTCTTCGGGAGGATAGGCCAAAAAGTTGTTGCTGAAATACGAGCTAAGTTGTTTGCGGCGATCATTCGTCAGAACGTCTCATTCTTTGACCACAATCGGTCAGGTGACCTGGTCTCGCGAATCAATTCTGATGCGGCACTAATTCAAGATGCGGTATCGGTGCGCCTCTCAGTCATTCTGCGATACGGAGTACAGGTGATCCTCGGCGTGATCCTGATGACGTGGATGTCGTGGAAAATGTCGTTAGCGATCGTTGCGAGCGTAGGCAGTATGGTTCTGGTGTCTAGCATCTTTATTAAAAGACTTCGGCGGGCATCCCTCAACTACCAAGACGCAGTCGCGCGACTGTCATCCCTTGCTGGTGAGTGCTTCGGAGGTGCGCGAATTGTTCGATCGCTGGCGGCCGAATCGCAGTTGGAGGTCGCGTTCGCGGAGCAAAACGTTACCGGCGCAAATAGCGCCCGTAGCAGTGGACTTGAACGAAGTCGGGTCAGCGCTGCCTTTACTGCGGGGGCGAGCCTCTTTCTCAATCTCCTTCTTCTGGCAGTCCTGTGGTTTGGGATTCATCTCGTCGTCGTGAGTGAATTACAATTGAGTGATTTGGCCGCTTTCGTATTGTACGGAGCGATTGTTGCTATTTCTTTCACCTTCCTCGTGTCTTCCTACTCGGAGCTTGTGCAAGGTCTCGGAGGGCTTGAACGCGTTTTTGAACTCCTTCGCACTGATAACCTGCCGAGGCCCCCTGCAGAAGTTGGACTCACCTCTCCCACTTCAGGCCTGGGTCCAGAGATCTTATTTACGGACGTCACGTTCTCATACCCCATGCGAGCAGACTTTGCGGTGCTCAAGCAAATGACCTTCTCCTGTCAAGCGGGTAAAGTGATGGCGATAGTTGGTCCCTCGGGGGCGGGCAAGAGCTCCATCGTGCAGCTACTATTAGGTTTCTATTCGCCAGCGTCCGGCTCTATTCGGTTGGATGGGCGAGCGATTTGCGAAATCCCTCAAACAGACCTGTATCAGCTCATTGCTTGGGTTCCTCAAGAACCCCACTTGTTTGGTTTTTCAATTCTAGAGAATTTGCTTCTTGGTAACTCCATTTCGACAGCGGCGGAACTTCCCGCAATCATCAAGGATTGGGAGTTTTTAAGCTTTATCGAAGCTCTTCCGGAGGGCATTCACACCGTGCTCGGTGAGCAGGGCACCCAGTTAAGCGGCGGCCAAAGACAACGTATTGCCATTGCCCGAGCAATTCTAAGGAAGCCCCTTCTCCTTGTTCTGGATGAGGCAACTGCAGGATTAGATAGCGGCTCTGAAGAGCTTGTAGCCGAAGCGGTAAGGAGATACCTACCCACAGCTACTATCATCATAATCTCGCATCGTTTGGCTACCGTCAAAGGAGCCGACGCGGTATACGTGCTTGAAGATGGCTGCATAAGTCAGGAGGGTACTCACGAATCTTTGCGAGCCTCCCCTGGCCTCTATCAGCAATACGTTGGTAGGCAGTCCCTCAGTTAGTTGTGAGCTCTTGGAGATGGTAGCGACGATCCTCATAATTGATGACAACCGTGAGTTTCAAAAGCTCATGATACTTCGTTTGAGAGCTTTCTTACCTGACCTCCACGTAGTGACGGGCTCTACGATCGCGGAGGCTCGAACACTCCTCCATGCACAGCCTCCGCTCCAACCAGACCTTCTAATTCTTGATCACCACCTACCAGATGGAAATGGCCTTGTCCTTCTCGATGAAGAGGCACTGCAAGGCCTGGCAGTGTTGGCCGTTAGTTCGGACGAAGATCCTGAAATCCCTGGCGAGTCTTTGCGGGCTGGCGCCACCTATTTTCTCTCGAAGACGCGTGTTTCAGAGCCGCTCTTCCGTCCCCTCGTGTTGGGGATGGTGGATCGCAACAAAACTCAGCGGGAGTTGGTTGAGCTAAAGCGTAAGGAAACAGTGATGGATACGGTGCGAACTTTGATTGGTACGTTGCGGCACGAAATCAACAACCCCCTAGGAGCAGTTTTGGGTGCGGCCTACATCCTAAAGACTGCGAAAGACTCATCCCCAGACCTCCTCGAGGCGGCACGGCTAGTGGACGAGAGTGGCCGGAGAATCAAGCATGTCTTGGATGAACTTAGTAAGACAGTTTTACTTGATGAAGTCGTCAAGGCTCGGCACAAGGTGTTTCACATACCTGGCGATAAACCTTGGGATGACAAGTAGCGAGAGTAGCGACAACCCAACTGAGTCAGCCGTAACTTGAGAAGCAAGGGCACGATCATGAAGTCGCTTCAAATAAGAAAGGGAGCCTTAGGCTCCCTTTCTTACTACTGACAATCCTTCAAACTCGCCGTCTGCTAGTTCGTTTGAATCGTTGTATATGCCATCAAACCTAAGCTCTGCGCCTTTTTGATAGCCTTAGCAACTTTTCGTTGATTGAAAGCGCTCAATCCAGTCAAACGACGAGAGAGAATGCGACCTCTCTCACTGACGAACTTGGAAAGGGTTGCTACATCTTTGTAATCAACCGTACGAGCGGGGTCGATGCAGAAGGGGTCAAGTTTCTTTCTGCGCTTGAAGAGCTGCATACGCTGGATAGATGGGAGTGGCTCGAACTTCCTCGCGCCGTCACCGCCACCCTCTGATGAGCTCGGCCCAGAGTTTTTGCCACGATCTTCGCAGACCTTCATAGGCCGCCCATTAACGGCCCTGTTGTTGAGCGACTCGATCGCTTTTACAGCGTCGGCGTCTGCCTCCATCTCAACAAAGGCGAAGCCTTTGGAACGTTTCGTCTCTCTGTCAGAGGCGACAACAACACTAATACAAGCACCAACTTCTTCGAAAAGCTGACGCAACTGCTCGCTGGTAACCTCGAAGTCGAGGTTGCTGATGAAAAGCTTCTTTTTGCTAACGCCGGAATTCATGACTACTCCCAATACCGTAGAGCGTGAGAAGTTAGCTGCAGGCCTTACAAATGTCAAACGATCGGAATTAAAGACCGAACTAAATTTTTCGGCGCAGAGCAGGTTACGTTAGCGGGCCACGCGTCAAGTTAGGCCGTATGGTATTAAAAAGAATCCTAAAAATACTATTGACGACACAACAGGCGCGATGTAGACCTTGAACTTCCGGTTTGGTAACAGGGGTTGTGCAGTACTTAAACACCTCTAGGATCAAACTATAAACCTCATTTCACAACCCTACGTTTCAAATATCAGCGCGTACGATTAAAGTATTAGCGATAGTTCCCTTACGAAACTATACTGCGGAGATCCGAACAAAGTATGAGCAATTCGGCGAACAAATTCGTACCCGAGGATGACAACGAAGCATCCTCACCCGTCAAACCAGAAAGAAATTTACTTGCGGCAGTTCTAGCGCGAGCAATTTGCGATGCTTTTGGCACCGCGCATTGCGAACGGCACGTAGTTAGAAGCGCAAGGCAATGGCTGTTCGGAAAATTGACCCCGAAACGGCCCTTCAGTTTTGCCTGGGTGGCGTTGCACCTAGACCTTGAGCCCCTTTCTCTTCAGGAGAGCCTTCGTCAGTACGAAGGAAATCCTGAGGCGATTCAAGAACGACTAAGCCTCTTGCGCTGATACGCTTCGACGGCGGTCTATCTTTCTAGTGCCCGCGCTCTTTCGGAGCGCGGGCACCGTTGCATTTTATTTGTTCTTTGCAACGGAGACTGTCCTTCATGGAACAGCAACAACTTTCCTCACAGAATGTGTCTTCACACGATCGAAAATTGGGCTCGGTCATCTGTCTGATAGCCGGTCTCTGTTTCTACAATCTCTACAAGACTGCGTCGGTAACTGGAAACTGGAAAGGAGCCTGGTTCTCGGTAGCGCACGTTGCGCTGTTAGGTGTGGCCGTTTTCCTCTCACTGCGCGAAGAGCGGTGACCTTTTCTCAGTTATCGCAGAGATTCCTTCAGCAAACTCTAGTCCACCATAGTTGAGGCTCTGGCAGAGTGCTTCGCGCGCGAGTGCGGCGGGAAGTTTAGCCATATCAGCTCGCATAGTTTCTAAGAGCTGAGCCGTGGACTCTGGTCCACACGCAAGAATTTCAGAAGCAATTTTCTCGGCTTCGCCTTGTAGCGATTCGCGCGCAACCACTTTTGAAACCAGGCCAAGACGAAGTCCCTCCGATGCATCAACAATCCGCGCGGTCAGAAGCAGCTCACTCGCAAGGCTTTGGCCTACAATCCGTGGAACCAAGAAGGTGGCACCCATACCTGGATGCAACCCGAGCTTAAGAAACGTGAACCCTAATTTTGAGTCTGCAGAGGCAATTCGAATGTCGCACGCACAAGCAACACACAGTCCAGCCCCAATTGCGGCACCGTTGATCGCAGCTATCAATGGCACTTTCAGATCGAGTATACCGAGAAACGAATTGTAAAATGAATGCATCGCAATGCGGTTAGCTTCGGCCGAGAGTAATCGTTTTTTCTGCAGCATTTCCAGGTGACCGCCTGCAGAGAACGCCTTTCCTGCCCCCGTAAGAATAATTGCTCGTACTCCTTTGACACCCCGCAAACTTGCTACAACAGCGGAAAAATCAGCTGCCATCTGCTCGCTCATGGCGTTGAGATTGCTCTCGTCGCATAAGGTAACCGTTGCGATAGAATTTGTTGATACAGAGGAGGTAACAAGCGCCACGGGACAGCTCCGCATAGACATTTAAGCCTCTTCAATGTTCAACTATTGGGCCGGTTTGTAAACGTATAAATTCCCATTCTTTACATGAGAACTATGTCGCACTTCCAAGCGCCTTCCTCACTCTCAGAGTTCATTAGTACCCTGCGGCGAGAGCGGGAAGTCGTTGAGGTTAATGTCGAAGTCGACCCACGGCTTGAGATAGCGGAAATACATCGACGAGTAATAGGGCAGGGCGGACCAGCACTTATTTTCACACGAGTGAAGGGAGCCGAATTTCCGCTCGTTACTAATCTTTTTGGGACGAAGCGGAGGGTGGACCTAGCCTTTGGCGGGCGACCGGAGAGTTTGATGAGGGATGTCGCACGATTGCCGGAAACGCTAATGCCGCCCGGGCTTCCATCGCTTTGGCGTAATCGTCATACGCTCTTCGAGCTCAGTGGCGTAGGGCTTCGCCGGCGCCGGTTCGACGACGACCTTATTGTTGATACTCCCCCGCGGCTCGGTCGATTGCCAATGCTCACAACTTGGAAGCTTGATGGCGGCCCATTTATAACTCTTCCTCTCGTCTACACGGAGCACCCCACATCTCGTGTGCACAACCTCGGGATGTACCGCATTCAACGCTACGATGAAGAAACGACCGGGCTTCACTGCCAGATTGGGAAAGGGGGAGGTTTTCACCTCGCGGCTGCTAAAGAGTTGGGACGAAAGCTGCCGGTCAATATCTATGTGGGGGGCCCTCCAGCGCTTATCCTTGGTGCGATTGCGCCACTTCCAGAGAACGTACCGGAGTTACTATTCTCGTCCTTCGTTCTCGGTAAAAAAATCCCCCTTTGCGACAACCCAATTGGTGAGCTTCCGATCGTGCCTTCAGCAGAATTTACCCTCGTTGGAGAAGTTGACCCAAACGAATGCCGTCCGGAAGGTCCGTTCGGCGACCATTACGGATACTATTCGTGGAAGCACGACTATCCGGTGTTTCGATGTAAGGGGCTCATCCGCCGACCTGGCGCGATTTTTCCAGCCACCGTCGTGGGGAAGCCTCGACAGGAAGATTACTTTATCGGCGAATACCTTCAACGGTTGCTCGCTCCGCTGTTTCCGCTCGTCATGCCACAGGTGGTGGACCTATGGTCATACGGCGAAACGGGCTTTCACTCTCTAGCCGCAGCCGTAGTGCGGGAACGGTACAAGCGCGAAATGTTGGTTTCTGGTTTTCGGATCTTAGGCGAGGGGCAGCTCGCGCTTACTAAGTTCTTGTTGCTCGTTGATAAGCCGATGACCTTATCGGATTTTCGCTCTGTTTTAGAGTACGTCCTGGCTCGGGCAGATCTGAGAACAGACCTCTATGTGTTCTCAAACACCGCGATGGATACGCTTGACTACACTGGGCCCGAAGTAAACAAAGGGAGCAAAGGTCTATTGCTAGGGCAGGGGGATCCTATCCGCGTGCTGCCCCAAGAGATTCCGTCCGGCATGTCGAGAGCTGTAACTGCAGCGCGGGTTTTCTGTAGGGGGTGTCTGGTCGTGCAGGGGGCAAGTTATAATGAAGATTCTCGACTACCAGAGTTACTCTCTCAAGACAGTGCATTGAGTGATTGGCCTCTGGTGGTGTTGGTAGACGATGCAGCAAAAGCTACAGCATCTGAAATTTCTTTTTTGTGGACAACCTTCACCCGATTTGAACCGGCAGCTGATATCTATGCCGGGCGGACACAGGTTATTCGCCATCATTTGAGCTATGACATGCCGATTGTCATCGACGCGCGAATGAAGCCTTGGTATCCCGACGAGGTACAGTGTGACGACGATACTGCGCGCTTAGTTGACGCTCGTTGGGGTGAGTACTTTTAGTGGAGAGGTTAGCGCCTGATGCGGCGCTAACCTCTGGAGACAGCAAAGCTCTGCTACTCTCCCTCAAGTTTCCGGATCTGACGCAAGGCAGTCTTGACGGCGGCGCGAGCGCCGTGCCTTTTAGCGCGAAGCTTTTTCGCAATCTCTGAAAGGCTTTCCCGCATATCTGCTGAGGTCGTGGTCAATACCACCGCGCTACGGAAAGTCTTCACGACGGCTTTGATAGTCGAGTTTATCTTGCCTGTATCGGCTGACCGAAGTGCTCTGGCAAGCGCTCTACGCTGCCGCCCAAGCACCGATTTCACACTCCCCCGTTCAGCACCGCCAGAAATATCAAACCGAATAAGATTCTGGTTTGAAATAAGCGGCTCTTTGCAGGCAGATGCGTAGATGGCACTGCAGGTATCGTCGCTCAGTATGGGCGGGGCGGGCAGCTCTCCGGTAATTTCCGGTGGGATAGGTATGTTAAAGCCATCGACAGAGGGCGTGCTTGAAGTTGGTACATCCGGAAAGCAGGTGCCCGGGGAATATTCGTCAACCGCCGCCGCCGACAAACCTTCCGAACTTCGATTGAACTCATCAGCCGATGAAGGACTAGCACAAAACTCTGACTCGCTTCCGCACACTATAAGTGTCCGCGGCTCTCGGCCATCGAGGGAGAGCTGAATTGAATCCTCTCCATCCACTGGCCATGTCCAACGGATCGTGCCGAAGAATTGAGCAGGTGATACATTCGGGCACTGGCCGAACAGATCAACGTCTTTATCGCGGCTGAGGCTTTCTATTCCATAGTCTGCAAATTCGCCGCGGCCGAGAGATCCTTTCACTGAGCTAACGAAGCCTGTGGAAGAGGTGAAAGAAATTACTAGCTCCCGCAATTCTGCACTTTGCAAATCCGAACGGCGAATGGACACGCTTCCCCCATCTGATAGTGGTAGCACATACCCCAGAGCTCGCTGAGGCTGTTGCGCTTGGGCAATCCCGACAGATGTCGATGCGAGTATCGCTAATCCCTGTAAATAATTTCCGAGTCTTCTCTTCATAACCTTCCCTGTTATACGTCGGTGAGAACTATTTCTCCCGACTCGTTTCCGTTTTCATCTATGACAACTATGACTTTGCGACTTACGTCCACCTGAACGACAAGCTTCTCACTCTCCCCAACGATCACACCCTGAACAGTTTCACTCCCGAGCACGATCTCTAGAGTAGCTGTGGTGGATGGATCTGACGGCATTGGAGAGATCTCGCTTTCTTGTGGGAATGGTAGTTCAAACTCCCCGTTTGCGTCGGTGGTCACGGAGTCTCCGGTTTCTAGAAGCGTAATCTGCACGCCAGCTGCCGGCCTTTGATTGCCATCGAGCACGACACCTCGAACGGAACCTGCACGTTGAGATGCGATACTAGAATCAGCACCCCCGCCTATGCCTGTGCCGCGAGTGCCACCACCGCAGCCTGCTGCTGCAAGGAGCGCGAAAAGCATTAAAAAGAATATTCGATTGATGCTAGCGGACATTCTTCTTCTCCTTTGAGGCTGTAACGGACTGCTCTGATATTTCTGAAGCGCGCTTAGGCACTGATGTAACGAGGCCAAACATTCCAAGTGCGACTCGGACAAGAGGCTGAGAATGAGCAGAGGCTCCTTGAGTGTCGAGGTCTAAT
>JAYVGZ010000487.1:0-2079 GCA_043771805.1 Pseudomonadota bacterium | reverse complement strand
CAAAATTGTGCCCAAGTGCGTACGCGACTCCGTTCTTTCCCGACTGTGAATTTATTGCAATTGGATCGTATTTACGTCCAATATCTTCGAAATCCATCGACAAATACGCTACGTCCCAGGGGTCGCCCGGTTGTCTTACGTCGAGACAGCTCCGGATAGCGGCTTGATGAGTCCCTGAAAACGCCTTTGTGGCAAGTTCGCCTGCATAGCAGTGCCGTTCGGGCACGGTGCGATCTGTTAACTCTTCATATATCCGCTGAATTCCCGGGAGATCCCGAAAATCAAGCATTGGATCTATCCCCTTGGTATAGAGATTGAGCGCTAAAACTACTAAGTCTACATTACCTGCGCGTTCCCCATTTCCAAACAGCGTGCCCTCGATACGTTGTGCCCCAGCAAGCTGCGCCATTTCTGCAGCCGCAATGGCTGTTCCTCGATCGTTGTGTGGATGCACGCTGAGAACAACATTTGCGCGCATATGCAAAGATCTCGACATCCACTCGATCTGGTCTGCGTAAACATTCGGTGTTGCCATCTCCACCGTAGAAGGGAGATTTATGATCATCTTTCGATCGGCAGAGGGGCTCCACTGTTGAATTACGGCATTACAAATATCCCGAGCAAACTCACGTTCGGTACCTGTAAAACTCTCGGGAGAATACTGCAGAATGACCGGAAGATCGGCCCTGTCGGCGAGCTGTCGAACTAGCGCAGTTGCCTCTACCGCCCGAGCGATTGTCGCATCCTTACTCATCCGGTAGACCCGTTCCCGCTGGGTAACCGAAGTAGAGTTGTAAATATGGACAATCGTTTGTGGGCCCCCTACTATCGCCTCGAAGGTTTTCGCAATCAGGTCAGGGCGTGCTGCAATCAGCACCTGCGGGGTTACATCCCCTGGAATTCGTCGATCTTCGATTAATGCCCGAGTAAATTCCAGCTCCGGTTTGGAGGCTGATGGGTATCCAATCTCAATCTGCTTAAACCCGATCTCCTTCAACAGATCGAAGAAACCGAGTTTTTGAGCCACCGTCATTGGATTAGGAAGTGCCTGGTTTCCATCCCTCAGATCTACGCTACACCAATCAGGAGCGGCTTCGATTGTTTTGCTTGGCCAAGTGCGATCCGGAAGATCTGTGACGAAGGATCGATTATACGGGTGGTATTTGCCTTCGGGAGGCGCAGTAACACTAGCCTTTTTACATTCCGTCGATGAAACAACTGACATAGCTACTCCAAAATATTTTGGTTTCTCGAACGAGTTCGACGCTAAGCTACCGATGTAGCCTATTGACCGATTTGAAGAGTAGCAGTGGAGAGGAAGTGGATCAGGGTTGAGTTACGCTGAGAGCCTGCCGCCTTTCCGGGCTGCTGGCTCTCCAATAAGGCAAAGCCTAGCAACCCTCTCTAAGGAGAGCCCCGAGTAGGAGCCTAAGGGTTGCTTGGTTTACATTTCTCATTGCTGAAACAAGGTGCCAGTTTTTTCTCCGAGTAGCAAGTGTATCTATTCATGCCGGATAGCTGGCTGCCTGGAGCGTTACGGCCTTGGGTTACTACGACATGTCAGACAATTGTACTGACGCTTATACCGGCTCTTTTTGTTAAGGAAGCGAGGCAATCTCCCAGCCTCTGATCTGCACCCCCCCCATTTGACGGCTGTTTCGTGACGTAGATGACTGAGAGGAACCGCTGATTATACTAACCCGATGTAAACGGGACAGCAGTGGAAATCTGGTTGTGTCCGATCGGAGCATGGAGTGGTGCGTTAAAGTGTATCTTGGCGGCCGTCAGAATTTCTTCTCTGCCAGTACCCACTCTTCATTCAGATAAGCAACGCATTCCCCAACGTGATCTCCTCTGATCGTCCCGCCCGCCGCTTCAATTCGGACGGCGAGTCTGATTGGAGGGTACAGTAAGATCAACTTTTCTTCTCCTGGTGAATCTAGCTTGGTCACACCAATAAGGCCGTGGTGATAAAGCTCGTTCATTCCGGCGCCAAACTCAATCTCGGTGTAGCCTAGGTCGCGGATGTCGCGTCGAAGGTCATTCTCAGAAATATTGCCGAAGCTGTTCTTACCGAGA
>JAYVGZ010000486.1:0-9294 GCA_043771805.1 Pseudomonadota bacterium | reverse complement strand
AGTTGAAGTGGTAGTTCGGATCGGCAGTAACATTTTATCTCAAACCGTCCAGTGTAATCTTGCAGGCTCGACTGCTGATCTGGGTTCGGCATCAGAACGGCTTGCCTGTGGGCAACGGAATTACGCACTCGAAATATCGATAAGGCTAGTTGACTACCCCAATGCACGCCCGGGCTTACCTTTCATGAAGACAGTGCTGAGCGATTTTTCGCAGTTCTTCCTTCGATACGGCTAAACGTTGGAACTGCGACAGCAACTCGAAGCCGCATGGCTGTAGTTTCTGACGAAGAAGAGAGGTCGTGCTAGGCCTTTCCTTATCTTCTAGTTGAAGTCGGAGATTCTCAGCGATGCGTGCGAGCGTTGCCGCGAGACATGGAGCGGACGTTGCGGCGTCGATAAGTTGGGGCAGAACACCCAAAAAACGCACAGGATCGACGATCTCTATGCGGGCTTCAGAACCCTCTGGCGTTTCGGCTGGGTTTAACTGGTTTTCATTATCGTACTCGTCTTCTTCGCTTGATAGATTCTCTGTCGTAGCGACGATCTCGAGGCCAAGTGTGGCAAGATGAGACTCAAATTCTGAACGGAGTTCGATAATATCCCGCCGATTCGAGAGAGCAGTGTGGTGTTCAGGAAGAGCCACTCGAGTGGTACTTAAGCTTGCATTGATGCAGTAGATTTGAAAGCTTACGGAGTGATTGTAATTGTGCTTCTGGATTGCAGAGCTCACTTCGCTGAGAAGTACCGCAGCTCGTCGACTTGTTTCGAGAATGTTCGCTAGCATGTTGTTTCCCGTACGGAAAAGGTTATGCCGGCGACTCTTAAACAAGTTACCTATTGTTGAGTATTTCGCGAGAACGGTTGTAAGGTTTTTTTCGGAGTGTTTCTCAATCGGTTTTAGACAAAACCTCAAAGCACAACTTACAACACTTTCTGACAGATCCCGACGTTTCCTTCCCCTTCGCGGTAGGACGTGGGCCCACCTCTCGATTCGCCTAGCGCCAAGTGATACCATTCTTTCGGTAAGAAACGCTCTACCAGAGCGGCTTCAAGCCGCCTCGACACTGTTTTCGAATAAGGAGTATTTCCCGATGGTGGGTCCAGTTCATTTTCGCGATGAAGGCGGAGGGTGCCCGAACCGTGAGGAAGACCCGAATAGAAATATCCCCGTTTTCTCGGATTTTTGTTTGTCCTTGAACTCGAAGCCTCTTCGTGATGGCGTTCCCACCTCAGATAGTGGAGAGAAGTGGAATAGCTTCTGGCCAGAAGTTGGCGAAGTTGAGTTCTCAGCTGACGAAGCCATAGCAGTTGGCTATCCCATGGTGCAGTTCGTTGAACTTGAACTTCCGGTTGCCGATGATCGCCGCAGGCAGGCATACGATTTTTTTGCAGGAGCGCTGAGTGAGGCTGGGTATTTTAACGAGGCGGTAGGAGTTCGCTGTCGGTTGGAGCGATGGTTTGATCACCATTCAGACAATACAAAAAAGATCGACCTTCGATCTCTCCAGAACCAGGTCGAATTGGCTTTCTGTTATCAGGAGGCCGAGCAGGGCAATCTGGCGTGTGAGGCGCTTTACCGGCTCGCATCGGCGCTGCCGTACTATGTTGCTGGTGAGGGTCGTTCTGTTGATGCAGTAGACAGGGCGTTGCTTATTGCCAAATCTGCGGTCGATCTTGCCTATAAGGAGGACAACGAACCTCTCTGTGCTGAGATCTACAGAGCGGTAATAAATGTCGCGGCACTTCCTAGAATCTCCGTCGATCGTGCCCTTGATGGCGGTTGGTGTGATAGCGCGATCCCATACAAACTAGAATCCGTGTGGTACGTTGCCGGTGTTTGTTTGTCGATGAGTGATTCTGACTCCGACTTAGTGCTTCGAGCACATCAGGCTAGACTTGCACGTTGCGAACGAAACTTCAGGTTTCTCGTAAATGAAGATCAGACTCTGGAGAGCTTCCCCGCCGCTCACCGCGAGGCGAAAAAAGAAGTAGCTGAGGCAGCTTTTAGTACCGCGAAAGTCTTTTTTTCTCGAGGTGAGTATGACAAAGCAGCAGCTGCGCTGACGTTTCTACTTCGATTTGCGGATGCGATTGATCGAAAGTTGCCCGAGGATGTCTTTACGCTGGCAAATCAAGTGATAGAAAAAATTCTCATGCCGGGGGATTTAGAGACGGAAGTCTTCAACGCAGTTGTCGCTCTGTATGTTGCCGGATTCGACGGATTTCCCCGCATGCCTGACCTTCATCCAGTCAATTCATTGAACTGGATATTGGCGGGAGCAGACTTCATAAGGCGCTCGTCGCTGCCTCTGGAAATGTCTGAGGATGCCTTCGGGCGGGCTGGGGAACGCATGCTTTCAATCACCGAAGAAATTCCGGTAGAGCTGCAGTGTGAATACTACCTCGGGCATTCGGCAGTACGGATTGCCCAAGTGGAACAGAACGAAGACGAGTCTTACAGGGATTTCTTCTACGTTACAGGGGGCAGTGAAACGGAACTTGCACTTGAAAAGGTAGTGTCTCTATGTTCCGAAGCTCAGTTTGAGAGGGGAGTGACCCATGAAATAATGGCGCGATGCTATCTTGCTCGTTTCGCGCAGAAGCAACATGCAGAGGCGCCGATGCTTAAACATTCGAAAGCCGCAAGCGGCCTTTTCGGAGCTGCTCAACGATTATTTTCGTCGGATTTGCTCAATGCTGCTGCTGAGATTGGATCCTACCTTACGGGAGGAGGCGAGCATGAAGAGGCTACCAGAGTGTTGCACGCGGCGTATGAGGCAGTGTGTGCCGACTTCGATTTCTCTCGAATGCAGCAGGCTAGTGCCGCCCTTGATTGGGGTACTGCGGAAATCGCCTATGCGCGCGAGTTGGTACAATTTTCTGGCGAAGCTAATTGGAGCCGGGCTGAGCAGGCCATTCAGTTAGGGTTTGAAGCGCATGATAAAATCAGTGATTGGACGGATGATCCACTTCCCCTGAAGTTAGATCTACTTCTAGCTCAACAAGAAATCCTTGAGATGCAATGTCGCTTCAAGGAAGCTCAAGATCTAGAGATCGAAATAGAGCGCCTCGAAGAGGGAATGTAGCGCGGCGTCAACCAGGCGTATAACCTTTAAAGCTTCCCAGCGTCCGACGAAAAAGATTGAGAGGACTCATTACCTCTATAGCCTAGTAGTTGGGCTTTGCCGCTCTCTAAGCAATTCTACGGACACAGCACAATCTTCCCAAATTGCGCCCCATCCTCAAGCCTCTTAATCATCTTCATCCCCTGCGCCAACGGCTCAACAGAATCGATCGGGATCTGGATCTTGTTGTGCCACAGAAACTCCATCGCATCGACAAAATCCTGTCGACTTCCCATGGTCGACCCGATTAGTGATACCTGCTTTGTAAAGAGAAGCCGATTATCGAACGAAAATTCGTACCCCTTAGTATTTCCTACCGTAAGGATTCGTCCCCCTCGAGCAACGGCTCGCAGGCTCTTCGGTATGGTTTTGGCGCCCACGTTATCGACAACGATATCAACTCCGCGCCCTTTAGTGAGTTTCAAAATCTCCGTGTGCCAATCGGGGTGAGTCGTGTAGTCAACAACTGCCGACGCTCCAAGGGCGAGCGCTTTCTCCACCTTTGCTTGACCAGAAGAGAGGGCGTACACGGTTGCACCTGCCGCGCGAGCAAGCAAAATGGAGAGGGAGTTGACGCCTCCTCCAGCTCCAACAACAAGCACAGTCTCGCCGGCTCGGAGGCCACCGCGCTTGAACAACATACGCCAGCAGGTGACGCCTACAAGAAGAGGGGCAGCGCCCTTTTCAAAGGGGACAGAGTCTGGAAGTCGAAAGAGATTTCCAACCGGCACGGTAACTAATTCTGCTAAACCGCCCCGCATCTGCTCACCGAGTATTCGGTATCCAGGGCTTAAGCTATCTTCACCTTTCCTTGTCCACTCATCGTCTGAAGCGAGGATACCCGGATTTACTATTACTCTGCTCCCAGGAGCCCAGTTCGAGCCGGGCACGTTAACTGAAACGATTTCCCCTGCAACATCGGAGCCCGTAATGTGAGGCATCTCAAGGTGCAATCCAGGCCACCCTCTACGAACCCACACATCGAGGTGATTAAGGGCCACTGCCTTTACTCGAATAAGGGCTTCACCTGGCCTCGGAGAGGGATCGGGTATCTCAGCAAACTTTAGGGCATCGACGTCGCCGTGGCGTTCAAAAAAAATCGCTTTCATGGAAACACAATCCTTTAGTGGGTAACACTACCTCAAGAACCTGTAGAAAAAGCTCTCACCTTTAGATAACCACCGCTTTCTCCCGTCAGGCAAGAACAATCCTTTACGTGCGTCTAAGGCAGAGGCACATCCAGTCGCCATCACTCCGTTCTCGTTCGAGAGTCCAGGCATTCCCTTTAGTGTAGGCAGCTATTACGGGGTCTTTTACAGTTTCGGTAACCCCCGACAGAAATGCGATGGTTCCTGGGGCAGAGAGGCGGGTTAGTTCGTGCTCGAGGCTCACGAGTACCTCCCCGTATACATTTGCAAGGATGAGGTTGTATGGCCCGCCGAAGCTGCTTACCGGTTCAAGAGAGAGTGATACCCAGGAACCCACACCATTCAACGCTATGTTGTCTGAAGCATTTCTCAAGGCGTCGTCGTCAATGTCATTCGCATCCACGTGCCCCTTAAAGAGCCTGGCAGCCGCTATGGCGAGGATCCCGCTTCCGGTACCGACGTCCAAGATTTTGGAAGGAAGAGCATCGGCCGAGAGGGCAAGGTCGCTCATCTCTTCAAGAATCATGCGGGTGGTGGCGTGGTGGCCGGTGCCAAAGCCCTGGCCCGGAATGATACGTATTGCGGAGGAAGAGTACGGGCGCGGGTCGTGCTCAGAGCTTACTGGGACTATTTCGATCTGTCCGGCTTGAATGGGTGCCCAGACCTCCGGGCACCCCTCGCTCCAATTCTCCTCTGTGACCTCTGCGCACTGTAAGAGGCGAAGTCGATCCGTCGGAACTGACGCTAGAAAGTCGTCGCGCTCGCTCTCTGTACACTTCATAAAGCAGCTAATGTCTGGTGGTGACTCGATACTAGTGCTTAAAGCCCCAAGCTCAATGAGCTCACAACCGAGATCATCCAAAAGGTCGCTGACCTCATGTGGGTGAGGGAGAACAGTTGGAATAAATGTGAGCTTCCACCATGGAGCCATGAAACTCCGAAAAGAGAGAATCGATATGTTACCGAGGTCCGACACAGATGTGGGTCGACTCCATGTTGCTACCCGCGGTCACTGCATTGAGGAAGCAGGATGCCACAAAGGTAGAAACGACGACAAGTAATGTTTGGCCTATGAGTGTGGCTTATCAGCCGAGCCCATCTTTTCAACTTCAGCTGCTATCTTCTCGGCCATTTTTTTCTTAACACGAGAGCTCGCTCCGCCGTATTTCTTTCGTTCGAACAAAGCTTGAGGGAGGGGTGCTCCCTCAAACATATCGACTACCAGTCGGTAGTACGTTGGCAATAATTCCTTCTCAAGAGTGGTGAGAACGCCGCAAACCTGCTTGAAGTGTTTGAACGCTGCTCCTATCTCGTACCCGCATGACTTTGAATAAGCGATCATGTCGACTTGCTGCATGATATCGCTGATCAGAAACTTCAATGCAGCCTCTTCTCGAGTCGCAGCACGTTCTTTCCTTACTTTTGCAGAGAGAAGTGTGATCTCGACAAGTTGATCGACGGAATAGGGCTCGAACAGAACGCCATCTGCTCCGATCATCATAGAAGTTGCAATAAGCGAACTTTGCATCTCGTTGTTCTTCAACACGAGGATGTAAGCGGTATCCTGCCCAGAGGGGAGTGTCTTGCTCTCTTTAATAAACGCGCCGATCTGGTCTTGAGGGAAATGATGCGAGAGGAATATCACGCCGATACTCTGCTCTGATTTCAATTTTGCCGTTGTTTCCCGAAGGGAGCCGGTCGGGTGAACTTTGCCGAAGTTGACTACCGAGCTACACACCTGCTTAAGCCGCATGCGGGTAGACATATCGGTATCAACAATGATGGCATCGTATTTCTGAATGCTGTTTTGTGGTGAAGCCATGATTCCTATCTATGTGGGATATCCGAAACTTTATCTCTTAGGCAAAGCATCGGCAGGGCGCACATTTATCTGAAGGGTGAATGATTTTGGTAGGGCACAGTCCATCAGGCGAGCCGGGCACAAGTGGAATCAGCTGCCAAGAGGGGTCGCCGAGCACGATCAACTCCCTGAACTGCATCTGCCATGCGGGGCTGCAGGTCGTCCCTTAGATCGGCTCTTGGGCCGCGCTATATCACGTAACACACTGGAATCGTTTGTGAAAATAATCGCTCAGGATTGTTTTGGGCTCACGGGCTCACCGGGCGCCGCAGTAGTGGAATATTAGAGGGGGAGATGAAACCGAATGCGCCCTTCGATTCAAAGGCGCTTGCCGATCCTTGGGCGCAGTCGGTTGTGGTCAATGTAGATGTGCCGATCACTATTTCAGGCAGGGGGTGATTACATCGCCTTGTTAATTATCTTAATGAGCTCATCCTTCGGCACTGCTCCTACGACCCTATCTACCTCTGCTCCGTCCTTAAAGAGGATAAGGTTCGGAATTGCGCGCACGCTAAACTGAGCCGGGCTGCGAGGGTTGTCGTCTACGTTCACCTTGTAGATTGCCACCTTTCCGTTCATCTCTTTTGCTATTTCTTCTAGAACTGGTGCGATGCTTTTGCAGGGGCCACACCAAGGTGCCCAGAAATCAACCAGCACAACAGTGGAGGCTTTTAGTACCTTATCTTCAAAATCATTGTCTGTAATTTCACCAACGTTACCGGCCATGCAAACTCCTCGAAAACAAAAACACCCCCGATACTTACCCAGGCCGGGTCCGGTAGCAATACTGTGTCTGCTTCCGGCAGCGCGGTCGAAGTTCGATTATCCGGGCTTGTTATGCACCTATAGTTTCGGCGTCGTGGCGGCAGCTTTCAACTATGTAGTGGGCGGGCGCTGGTCGAAATCGCAGGATTTAGTGCCGCGTCAGGTTGGAAATCAGTAAATTGTAATAGTTATGGGCACTTGTGACTTTCTAATCGTAGTAGGGGTACCAGAAGGTCGGATGACGGTTCCCGGGTAACTATTAGGGCGCCTAACTTTAAGTTGTTTGAACCTAAACGTGCGCTTTTAGCGTCTTAAGTTTAAGATGCTTAAAGTTGAGCAGGTTCCGACAGGTGGTTTCGCATAAATGCCCAGGCACTGGGGCGATGTTGGTAGTAGGTCCAGTCGACGGGAAGGAACCGACTCTTTTAGAAGGGAAGGTACTCGCATGAATAGAGTAACATCAACACACGGTAATAAGAGCACTCATCCTGGAGCCGTTGGAGGCTCGATTCTTCTCGTAGATTCCTACGCACAGGGGATCTCAATCGGGGGCGCGGCGCCAGGTTCTACTCAGGGGACTGAGCTGATTCTTCACGAGGGGGATCGTAGTCCAGTGAAACTTCGCAGTCGTTATGTGCTCCATAAGGGTGAGCCGCTTGCCGATCTCGAGAGACATCTGCAGCGACTGTCCTCGAAGGGTGAGCTCCGTACCACCACTATCGTTTTTGGAGTCGGCTGTGATCCGTTTCACCCTTTCGATGAGAAGTTTGCCACGAGCATGCGCTTCCTAGAGATGTTCGAGCGATACGCGCCGGGTCGTCTAGTCATCCAGACTCGCTCCCCACTCATAGTAATCGGGATGCCAGTTTTGAAGCGCGTTCGGGAGAACACCTCGATATTGATTGGAATCGAAACTCCGTTACAGGACGTCTGCGGTCGCTACACACCGCATCTTCCCACAGTCGAGGAGCGTTTTAAGACTGTTCGCGCTTTACGTAGGTTCGGTCTTAACGTAGGGATTCAAGTAGCGCCGATTTTGCCTTACGGAGACTGGCGCAAGGACGCTGTAATGTTTGCCCAGAAGCTGTGCTCAGAGGCGGACTTTTTGGTGATTCGCTCGAGTGCTCAGATGAGCGATCGCCCGAGGCCTACGTCATCAGCCGCACGAATGCTCGCAAGTGACCGCCAGTTTTTCTGGTTGCGGCAGGACTCGCATGTGCCGCTTACAAATGCGGTATGTGAGATAGCCCCGGATCTGTTGTTTCACCCAAGCGGCCTCGAAATGCGGGATCCTCAGCTGCAACTGTTTGGGGGCCGGTAGGGTCTCTCCGGTGCGTTGATCTTGGCGTTGATCGTGGATGCTCTTGGATAACCTGCTGCACCTTCTGAAGAACTGGTCTAGTATTCTTTCGAGATCAAGCTCCACTCCTCTTCCGTTAGAACAGTGCTAACAGGGGATTGGGCTCCAGTTCTAGTCAGTTGAAAGAGGGATCTATGCGAGCAGCTATTGTAGGAGGTGTAAGGACTCCGTTTGTAAAAGCAGGGGGTGTTTTTTCGAAATACTCTGCGCTTGATCTCGGTAAGCACGTTGTAACTTCGTGTATACAGAGACTGGGCTTGAACCCGTCGATGATTCAGGAGCTTTTCTTCGGTACTGTGCTGCTCGATCCCCGGGTTCCAAATTTGGCTCGTGAGATCATTTTGCGTAGCGGGCTCCCTAAAACGGTCTCGGGGCACTTCATCTCAAACAATTGCATTACCGGGCTCGTAGCTGCTAACGCGGCTCGAGAGGGGATCGTTAGCGGACGAATTACGTGTGCTTTGGCGGGCGGTAGTGAATCAATGTCGCAGCCGACTTTGACCTATCCTTCGTCCGGGGAGAAATTTTTTCTAAAGCTCAACAGAGCGAAGTCAAGCTTGGCAAAGTTACAGATTGCCGCGACCTTTCGCCCTGGTTTTCTTTTGCCGCAGGCACCGAGCCCAAAAGAGCCATCTACTGGCCTTACGATGGGGCAGCACTGTGAATTGATGGCTCAACAGATGAGCATTGCTCGTGAGGCGCAGGATAAAGTGGCTTACAATAGCCACATGTCGGCCGCGGAGGCAGGGAAATGCGGCTTTCTGGCGAAGCAGATAGAGGCTCTAGGGGGCGTGGATGCTGACAATCTGGTTCGCCCCGAAACGACACTTGAGAAGCTTGCAGCACTCCCGGCAGTTTTCGATCGGAGCCCTGCCGGGACGATCTCTGCTGGTAATTCGAGCGCGCTCACCGATGGAGCATCGGTTGTATGCCTAATGGAGGAGCAAAGTGCTCGCTCGCAGGGGCTGCCAGTCATGGGATTCCTTGATGGTGTAGAGTGCACATCAGTTCCCCCGGGGGACGGGCTCCTTATGG
>JAYVGZ010000485.1:0-5876 GCA_043771805.1 Pseudomonadota bacterium | reverse complement strand
TGAACGGCTAGTTGTTTTCACCCCGGATTTGCATCCGCAAATCCGCCCCTGAGGGGCTGGACGCTGCTCGGACTTCAACTCCACCCCCTGAACGCCTACGCAGAATCGAAAACAGTCGGTCAGACTCCTCGCTGTAACTCCTCACGCACCTTTTTCAGTAGCGCAATGTTGTCTGAGTGCCCCGTCATACGCGCAGTAACTTTACCCTTCAACCGCCTACCTAGCAGATAGAGATCTCCGATAGCGTCTAAGATCTTGTGACGTACCGGCTCGTTCGGGAATCGCCATGCGTCATTAATGGCACCTTCCGCTCCAATCAGAAGAAAATTGTCAAACCGGCCACCTAGAGCAAGCCCTTGGCGTTGAAGTGACCCAACGTCCTTGATGAAACTAAATGTCCTAGCTGACGCAATCTGATCACGGTAGTGAGCCGCATCACCTAAGGTGAATGAAAAACGTTGCTCCCCCACAGGCTCTGGATACCGCAAGGTGTAGTCAATGGTGAATTCGTCCGCAGGCTCGATGCGAATGCACTCTTTATCATCACCGACTTCAAGCGGCTTCTTGATCTCTATCTCGTGCCACTCCCCATCCTGTTCGGTGGTGCCAACTTCTTCAAAAAGCCTACAGAACTCACGAGAAGATCCATCCATAACGGGCACTTCACCATTGCATTTGATCAGTACGTTCGAGATTCCGTATGCGCATAGCGCGGACATAAGGTGTTCGATCGTACCGGCTTGTGTTTGACCCAACCGTACGGTCGTGGCAAACCCCGTGGACTCCACGAAATCGACGTGAGCGGGAACGACTGTCGTTTCAGAGACGCCAACAAAATGAATGCCAGAATTTGGCGGAAGCGGCTCTAAAATTAGACCACTCTTTCGACCCGAGTGGAGGCCTTGTCCGTAAAGAATCGCTGAATGAGCGAGTGTCTTTTGCGGAATCGCTCGACCTCGTAAAGTCTGCTTACCAAAGACTACAGGGTTGATGGTAACCGACTCTCTCAGCGGTCCAACGGATGCAGGCTCGATCGCTTCCCACCTTACAGGGGATTCAAATTCAGCCTGCGCAGTCTGAGCCAGTGCTCGACGAACTACCTGAATAGTCCCAGAAAGGTCGAGGGGTTTTTCAAGGAAGTCCACTGCCCCAAGGCGTGTCGCTGCGATTGCCGTAGAAATAGTCGCATGGCCACTTATCATGACAACAGGAAGATCAGGATGAAGTTCCTTAATCTTTTTGAGCGTCTCAATGCCATCCATCCCAGGCATCCAGATATCAAGAAGCACAAGAGCAGGCCTTGAGGTCATCAGCGAACGAATCGCGGACTCTCCATCCTCTGCCAAGATAACAGCGAACCCCTCGTCCTTAAGAATACCCTCTAAAGAACGGCGAATACTTGACTCATCATCAACGACCAGAATAAGCGGTATTTCTTGAGTCATTCCTTCGGATTCCTGGTTTCGCGCGAGATTGTTCATAGTGGTCGAGCTCCCCGCTGGATAGTACCTGGGGGGCGGCCTCAAGGCAAACCGGGGATGTATTAAGTACCACTTCCACCAACCTATTTCCCTCCTTGCCGGAGCGTTTTTAGTGCGTTACACCGACTGTAGGCGAGCGTACAGCATTAGGGCTTCATATCTCCCGCTTTATTACCAATGAATAACGACCAAGAAACAGCTGCTTGCTTTCAGTGCGGTTCATCTAACGGGACTATCATACAGCTATGCCCCACCTGCACCGCCGCTAATGATGCAGCACGTCAACGTCTCAAAGATCGACTTCATATCAATAGGGACCCCGAAAAAGACTCCCCCCTGTACAGGATCTTTAGCACGCCTGCCCTACAACTCGCTGTCAGTGGGGGGTTGGCATTCAGTATCGGGGGTGTGATCTTGCTTCTGTGCCTGATCGTAAAAGTGCCTCATGCTGTTGGCCTTACATTCGCCATCACTACGATAAGCGTGCTCACATGCATACTCACGTGGCTAATGATTTGGCTCAATATGGTGCTGGTCGAACCTATTCTTGCGCTTGTTGCCCTCCTGTTTCCGCCAGTGGCCTACCGACGTCTCTTCCTCTTTTATTCCATGCGGGAAACCGACGATCGATGGGACATGTTTCGTTCAACAGTGATTGCCCATGCGCTTTCAATCGCACTTGTGTTCGGGTCGGGGCTGCTCTTGAAGCGTTTTGACCCTGTAGAGTTATCAAAGGCAGACCTAAAGCTCGATAAAAAGTACGGGTTCTCCGTGGAAAGGGTCATGAGGTTAGTTGGGAAAAGCCCGAGTTGATTTAATCTCGTTTCGCCCTCGGTAAGGGGTCACCAGGTGACAGAATCTCCGCTCTTCACGGACACTTCTGCGCCCCGTCGGAGAGTCCCCGCACGAGCCTAATGGCCCTGTTGCGGGCCGCTTTGGTCGTTTGCACTACCGCATCGGCTTGGTTAGACGAGATCGCACGACGACCGCGTAATTTTCGGTTCACTAGTAGTCGCTCATGACTCAAGTTTTTGAGATCTAGAATCATTAGTGCCTTCATGCGGGAAACCTCGGCTGCTACGCAACCTGATCCAGGCGGACAATATAGAACTACCTCGGGTATACTCATGCTAGCACCTTGGTAATTGAGGAACTGGTCCTGTGCACGCTGGGGCAGAACGGCAGCTTGAATCACCTCCCCACTCAGGAGACGCAATCGGGCTAGAGCGGGGATCTTTGGAACTAGCTTTACCGTTACATCTCGAAATAACCGAGCCACCTTTGCAGCTCTAACTAGTACTAGAGTGACGTCCTCACTCGCACAGTTTAACGAGTTAAAAGGTACAGGCGAACCAGTGATTGCCAACGTTGTTGTGGACGCGGCGGTGAAGAACGACTGAGGGAACACAAAACCAGGCCTCTGGACTGTCAGGCGGTAGCTGCTCCCCACTTCTGCGCCCGGTAGCGAGAGCTGCCCCGCTCCATCGGTCGTGCCTTCTCCAAGCCCCTCTACAATAATCCGAGCTCGCGCCACTGGCATTCCCGCGTCATCAAAGACTAGCGTGCGTACAGCAACCCCCGCCTGTGAGACTTTCGTGCTTACTTCTTTAGCTCCAGCTCCTGTAGAAATAGGCGCAGAATCGGAAAGCACTGCGTGATCGAGGGTGGCATTCCCCGCTTTGTATGAAGGCTCTGCAACTGCTGGCACCCCCGAAAGGACAGCCAGAGGGTAACTCACAAGGGAAAAGAAGATAGGTTTACAGAATAAGATTTTCTTGCGTGAATAGCTGAAAATGCTCGTCATTACCATGTAGTAGCACGCTCTATTGCTGGGCGCGAGGTAACATTTTGGCGTGCTTTTCCGCCTACACACCGAAAAGCACCCCGTTGGAACTCTGGTTTGGAGGAGTGTGCCCGAACACTGTATCAGGGATAAAGAGCTTCAAACTTTAGCCTGGCCAAAGACACTCTATCTCCTCTTTCCCGTGCCGTTACTATGCGAGGTAACATCTTAATGCTCGTATGCTCAGGAAACTTTTTGGCTCAAAGAAAACCTCCTTACCCTCTGGCGTGGCACCTGCCCTTCCGGCGGCTGTGAGCAAAACCATCCTCGGGTCGCTTGGAATAAAGTCCGTTCCGGTCATGCCGCAGGCCGCACAGCAGGCTTTTCAACTCGCTACCAACCCAAAGGCTGACGCCCATGATTTCATCGAGGTGATTGAAGCCGACGAAGGGCTTTCTGCGCGGGTGCTCAAGATCGCAAATTCAGTTTTCTTCGATCGCGGTGGGGGTAGCAAAACTATCTCGGATGCAGTGCAAGTCATCGGCACCACCGAGCTGCGCGGGATCCTCAACGCTACGACGCTATCAGACCTCTTTTCAGTAAAGCACAAGCTTCGCTCACAGCTGTGGAGTCATGACATAGCAACTGCGCTAACCGCGAAGGTAATGGCGCGACGTCTTCTCCCTTCTCAAACGGAGCAGGCCCTTCTCGCCGGGCTAATGCACGACGTTGGAAAGCTACTCATGCTGCAACGCCACACTGATACGTACGAGCGGATCACTCGTCATGGTGCCTCGCAGGGGCTCGAATCGATAAACGCCGAGGCTGAAGAGTACCCATTCGATCACACGGAGGTGGGCCAGCTCATCGCAGACAAGTGGAATTTTACGCCGGAACTCACGGCAGCTATTCGGCTACACCATAAGCCGTGGGAAGACCTTCCTCGACTCTCATTACCGAGCATTATCAAGGCCAGCAACATTGTAGCACACGCGCTTTCGCTTGGTGAAACCGGTGAAGCAGGAATGTCGAAACGAATCTATGAGCCACTCCTTCCGGCCACATGGGAGGCGCTTGCCATTAATGCCGGCGATCAAAAGAGCTTTCTGGAGGACGCTCGCCGCACTTTTGATAGTGAGTATGAGCTGTATGCCTCGTGGGGGAACGGGTGATACCCATCCTTACATTCTTCGTGGTGACGTCCCTTCTTCTTGTAGCGGCGAGCCTTGCGCTTGATCTTAGGCGGCTTAGGCTCGCGATCTCGGGAGCTTCATTTAGCACTCCCACCATACCGAGCCGCTCGCTACTTTCATGCATAATTCTTCCTTACAGAAAGCTGCTTGAAAGCGCCGATGCGGAAATAGCCCGGCTACGACAATCCGAGGAGGACAGTCGAACCCGTTATCAGGTACTCACCAATAACGTAGCTGCCGCAGTGATTATTCATGATATTGATGGCACCATCATGTGGTGTAGCCCATACACAGAGGTACTGACAGGATTTTCGGTATCGGAGATCCAGTCTGCTAAAAATTCTTTCTTTTCGGCGCATGTCCACGAAGAAGATCGAGACATGCTCAAGCGCGCTCTCGGTATCATAAGTACTGGGGACCCGTTCCAGTGCAGATACCGATTTTACCACAAGTCGGGAACGATGCTGTGGCTCGAAACGAGGACGGTCCCGATCTATGATGACGGTCTTGACAGCTATGTGGCTCTGTCGATCACTCTGGATGTTACGGCAAGCGTCAACAACCAACTGCATGTCGAGGATCGCAACAGAGATCTGCAGGACTTTACTTACATGATATCTCACGATCTCAAGGCCCCGATCTTCACAATTCGAGGGATGCTCGGCATTATCAACGAGGATGCCAAGGATTCGGTACCCCCTTCAGTCACCGAGGCGCTTTCCTACATCGAACGCGCAACAAATCGACTGGAGCAGTTGGTCGCGGGTGTACTAGAGCTCGCTAAAGTTTCTGCGGCCGATCAGTCAACTCAAGCGATTGAACTGTCGATCGTTCTGGCCGAGGTGAGAGAAGACTACCTAAAAGCGATCAGTGATGTCGGCGGCTCTCTCAACATCGCAGGCGATCTCCCCACAATCCTAGGGAACAAAACGCAGATCTACCAGATTTTCAGTAACCTCGTGAACAACGCCGTAAAGTATCGCGCCGTAGACCGTGCGTTGCAGATACTAATCACGGTTCACCAAGCCCGATCCCCTCGCCGAACTATCATTACGGTCACTGACAACGGACGGGGGATCCCTTCTGAAAAGATGCCGTTACTCTTTAAACCATTTCAACGAATCGGCGAAGAAGCGATTGAGGGTACGGGTGTGGGGCTTGCTTGCGTGCACCGAATGATCGAAAAAATGGGCGGTGAAATAACCGTGCAAAGCGAAGAGGGAAAGGGAACCACCTTCACCCTAGAGCTTCGGCGAGGGAAAGCAGCAGGTCTCTCTTCAGGAGTCTTTGACGCAGCCTAGTACACTGGAACACAAATTTTTTGACTTAGCGCGCCCAGATTTGGTCCATATTTTGACGCGACGAGTAAGCAAAGCCGCAGGCGTAGCCAAAGCTACGTCGAGGACTTTGTGACCGAGG
>JAYVGZ010000484.1:0-3563 GCA_043771805.1 Pseudomonadota bacterium | reverse complement strand
CTGAAGAGGAGTATCTTTCGGCCGTTCTCTAGCGCTTCCTGCACAAGCTCCTTAAGGAGATTAAATTTACCCGAATCGTACCCTGGCGCGTCTGAGAAGGCGTCGATGGAGTTCGGATGGTTACACACCTGACGTAACCGCAGGAGTGCTGCAAGTATTGAAATGCTAGCCCCTTGAATTCCCTTCTTCTTGACGGCATCAAACACCTTCGGCCTTACTTCACCAAGAATCTGCATGTAGAGCTGTCGTTGAGAGGCCGTCATGTCGACATGAAGCACAGATTCGATCTTCGCTGGGAGCTCTTTCTCTACGTCGGCTTTCAGTCGCCGCAGGATGAACGGGCGCGTTTTGCTATTGAGCATTTGCGCGACCTGAACAGCGGGACCACCTTCGAGGATCGGTCTTTCAATGTTTGTTCGGAAAAAATCGTAGGTACCAAGATACCCCGGCATAAGGAAGTCCATTATGGACCAAAGCTCCATCGGTCGGTTTTCTGTTGGCGTACCGGTAAGCGCCAACCGATAACGGCTTCGGAGTGCCTTTGCTGCCTTGGTCGTTGCAGCTAGCGGATTTTTTACGTTCTGGGCCTCATCCAACACAACGTAAGAGAACTCGTACCGTTCGAGATCGTAGCGATCAAGGCGCAAGAGTGCATATGAGGTTAATACCACGTCGACGTCGGGGATCTGACCGAAGAGCACTTTACGACCTGGTCCGTGCAAAAGGAGAACGGATAGTCCGGGAGCGAACTTCTTAATCTCATATCCCCAGTTAGTGATAACTGAGGTTGGTGCTACGATGATTACGGGCTTTTTCGAATCTTTCTTGCCGCGCTTGTCTTTGAGGTACTGGAAGAACGCCAACGCCTGCACCGTTTTTCCAAGGCCCATCTCATCGGCAAGAATTCCGCCAAGCTCAAACTCCCGCAGGAAATTCATCCAGCTGACTCCCTCTTCTTGGTAGTTCCGTAGCTTTCCCGTGAAGCCCTTTGAGGTTTTGACTGGTTTTATCTCGGAAAAAGTGGAGAGCTTCGCGCTCAAGGCCGCGAGTCGTTTATCGAGGGTTATCGCGAACCCCTTGTCGTTGATTCGGCTCAGGCTTATCGCCTGCGCTAATGATAACTGGGTGCGGATGGTGTTGCTGACGCGGCAGTTCGGATCGATCATGCCGAGTATAGTTCGAAGCTGCGCTACGGTGCCTCCCGGGACTTTTGCATATGCTCCGCTGTCAAGACGCGTCCAGCGGTCAGTATCACCACGGGCATTTTTAAAAACAGAGGAGAGCGGGAGATTCGCATTGTTTTGGAGCACGGATACGTGGCAGTCAAACCAATCGATTCCGGTGCCTTTCTTGCTCCTGTTGCTATCGAAGTCATCGCTCTCATCGTGGCTCTCATCGTGGCTCGGCTTGTCTGAGCTGCCTACGAGCGAGACGGCGATGTTGAGATCAGCAAATCGCACACCTTTTCGGATTATATCTAAGCCCAGGAGCTTCCACGGTTTGAGAAGGCTTTCGTATCCGACATGGATGAAATCGAGAGCCTCGTCCCCTGCGAGGGTGAATCGACGCTTCTCGCTGGTTGACGAGAAGCCTGCTTGAGTCAGGGTTCCAGCGCACGCTTCCTCGAATGCACGGTCTCTCAGGAAAACAACATTCGTGTTGGGTGAACTCTGAGGGTACTCAAAATCAAGGATCGCCGAGAGTTCAATGCTTCGATTCGACGTAAAATGATCTGAGGAGAGATCTCGCCTTTCGAGGTGGAGAGTTGGAGTTGGAGATCTCACTTCAATCGTGGGCTGCAACTCGGTGGAACGAACTTCAAGATATTCGTTAGCCACTCCAGTATGCTCTTGAAGAGCTTCGAGAACTGGACCGACCTGGGAGCGGGGAATAGTGAGGGAAGAGGAATGCCCAAAGATAGATGCGATCCGAGCAGCCTTCGGAGATAATCGATAAATGGTTCCTTCGACCATGGCCCAGAAGGGGCCAGTGCCGAAAATGTCTTGCGAGCGCTCGACTGTTCGAGATTTCGTGAGCGCCTGCGATTCCGCGTGAATCCGGGCTTCTGTCGGTGTGGGAATAACCCACTCCATCGAAAGATCGAGGGAAGAACTTTGCCAAGAGAGAGTAAGTTTAGCGCCTATGCTTGAGTGACTTACTCGTACGGGTTGAAGGTTCGCGAGAGATACGATCGACTCATATTCTTCGATGAGGCCGAGGACTAAATCAATTCCGCGACTTGAATTGATGTACCAAACTTTACTGTGTTCATCCCATGAGCCTTCATCCTCAAGGGTGTGTAGCAGAATGTTGTCGAGAGCTCGGCTTGAGACTCGCCGGAATCCCTCAAAGATAGTTGGTTCTTGCTCGGTTTCATCGAACAGCACTTTCACGCCAAGTCGATCACTGTTGAGGTCAAGTACGATACAGACTTGGGGGGTGTACCCCACCGGGGCTACGGCCGCTCCGGTTGCATCCCAGGGGCTGGCTTCGCTTTCCAAAGCGAATATTTCTTGCACAACTCCGGCAATTTCAGTGGGTGAACTAGAATTCATCCTGAAGGTAGATTCCCTTTCGCCAAAGCCACCTCGCGGATCGAAAAAATCCAACTCGGCTGCTCGCCAAAGAAGAGCTACAGCGTGAGCACACCACTGCTCTTGGATGTCACTCTCTGAACAACAAGAACAGTAGGCGTCAATCTCATGCGCAGAAACAACAGAAAGCTTTACTGAGTGGTGTGTGTTTTCATCCTCTCGGACAACGCCGCCGATGGCGGGGCCTGCACCGCTGCAGTCGGTCACGTGATCATTGGTGGCAAAGCCAATTCCTCGCTCCACTACCGAGAATGGGGCTAATTTTCGTAAGTGAGACAGGATTTTTGATTTCGCGGCGGCTTGGGAACCAATCATGTGACACCCTTACCACAAAAGAGCGACATACGGCAGGGGTTGACGGGTGCAAAGCGGTATAAAAGAGAAACTCGAGCGTTTTTAGCGGGCCCAGGTCACGACTTCCCACTCCCAGCCACGCCCTTTTGGAAGGCTGGAGGTTATTCGAAACGTTGTTGACTTGTTCCTGAGCCATACGTGTCCCATGTAACGCTGGGATTCGACCTTGCCGGCGCGGAGAATACGGAGCTCAGTTTCAACGAGCCCGTTGCCCTTGATTACGCCGCTCCAGAGTCCAGTCGTCTTACTAATTGAGGAAAAGAAACTCTCTTTCACCTCGGCATACCGTTCGCCTGAGATTGGAAAACGTGGATCGACGACCGGTGTTCTATCGTGTCCAGGACCGCGTGCCGTGGTAAATCTTTCACCTCGGGCTGAGTCGAGGCACGGCGTGAACTGAATCTTTCCCTTGCACCGAACCGGCTGAATCGCAGAGGCGCTGACTGGGGCCGACAACAAGCTCACGAGTACGACCAGTGCGTAGTAGAGCACCGAAATGGGAGCCCTCAGAATTGCTCGAGACGTTTGTCGGCTTCGGGTAGGGGCGTGAGGCATACTCTCGACACCGTACTCCCCCGGCGCAATAGCTGACAAGGCCGCAATAATGGGTCAACC
>JAYVGZ010000483.1:0-5167 GCA_043771805.1 Pseudomonadota bacterium | reverse complement strand
GCAGGCAGTGGCGGATTTTCTCATTATGGATGGTTGGGAGGTCGATTTTCTAGGCGCGAACACCCCCACTCATGACGTTGTGTCTTATATTAAGGCTCGTGGTTGCCACCTGGTGTGCGCGTCGGCGACACTTGCTGAGCACGTTCCGCAGCTTCGAAACCTCGGATCCCAGATAAAGAAAATGGATGCTCCACCCAAATTTATCTTCGGAGGTTTTGCTTTTCTAAATGACCCCTCCCTTATACCGACCGTGGTTGCGGATGGCTTTGCTCGAGATCCCCAGGAAGCCGTCACCCTTGGGCGAAACATTTGTGGCGTTTTAAGTTCAGAGAATGCGCTTGCGATGTTTCTACGGAAGCTGGGGCAATCTCTTCACGAATATCGGAAGATGCGCGGTATGAGTCAGCAAGAATTGGCTGATTCAGCGGATCTCGACCGCGCCTATATCAGCGCGGTCGAGCACGGAAAGCAGAATATCAGCATAGGTGCGATATCGAAGCTCGCCGCGGCTCTGAAAATCTCGATAGAGGAGCTTTTGATAGGATCTTAGTTGTTGTATCGGTACACCGATCATCGTCGAAATCCCACCGCCACAGCCGTGTGGGGCGCTGGTAGCTGCTCGACTGTTTTACTTCGATCTGTGGGGTCTAAGAAGTCGACCAAACTCTCGTAAGGGGCAAGCTCCGTGCGCCGTTGTTCAACGGTAGTGAGTGGCCCGTGAGCAAAACACTCAATATCTACAAATCCAGCACGCTCTAAGAGTGCTGCCAAGGCGTCGGCAGAGGGGATATGCCAAGCATTTCGCATTTTGGCGTATCGATTGGGTGGTACGAGGAGGAAGGGACCTGGAACCGGAACGGTAAGGCTCTCCAGGATTACTTTCCCTCCGGGCTTTAGAGCATCGTGCAACGTTCGGACAGCAGTGAAGGGGTCGCGCTGGTGATATATAACGCCCAAACAGAGAACCACGTCGAAAAAATCTGGGAACAACGTGAGAGTGTCGAGACCCGCAGCTATGAAAGCTGTCCTTGGTGCGTTTATAAAAAGCTGAAGAAGAACGAACTGAAGCCAGCACCGGTCGACTGGATCAAAACCAACGGCAAGCTCGGGCGCAAATTTCTGCATCTGGAAGAGGAAATAGCCGTTACTGCACCCGATATCAGCGACCCGTAGGCCTGGACTAGTAGGAATTAAGTGCTCTATCCGTGACCATTTCATCTCAGAGACCCACTCGGTATCGAGTATCAAGTCACAGAGTTTATATGGTCCCGTGCGCCACGGCAGAAGAAGTTTGCTGAGTTCTGAAACAATGCTGGCAAGGTGTGGAGGAAGAGCACCACCCTGAGTGCTGAGGGTCTGCACGGTAGGCTTGCTGGACCGCAGCTCCCTTAAAAGACTGCGGGCTTTCCGCCAATGCTCGGATCGTAAAATCCCTCGGGTTGCCGAATGAATGATCTTCTGGAGTTCTTCAGCGGCTGGGCAGTCGGGCTGCTCAAAAAGCGCTCGACTCGAGTCAAACAGTGGGATCGGAAGCCGGTTGGTAGTGGAGGGGGGAAGCATATCTTTTCTGACGCGAGAGTCTCAGCTAGACTAAATTCACCTATGACTACATTTACCGAAACCACCGCGAGAATCACAGTATCAGTGGAGCCGAATCCGATCGATGGAGAGTGTCAGATTAAAGACGGCGTGTATGTGTTTGCGTACACCGTTCATATTGAAAATCACTCGGAGGAGACAGTCCAGCTAATGGAGCGTCACTGGATGATCGAGTCTGCGGGAGAGCAGATTGGTGAGGTAACTGGCCCGGGTGTTATAGGCGTCCAGCCCGTTCTGAAGCCGGGAGAAAAGTTTGACTACACCAGCAGTACGGTCATTCGTGATCCCATTGGCGCGATGAAGGGTAGCTACGTATTTAAGCGTTCATCAGGGGGCATGTTCGTGGTGCAGATTCCACGATTTATGCTGCTCTACCCCACGATGTATCACTGATTTTTGGTCACCCCGGTCCGCCTCATTCTTTCTTCTCGGAGACTTCTCACATGCCCAAAGATTTTTTCTCTATTGAACACACGGTATCTCTCCAGTCTCTGCCGAAGGGCTCAAAGATACATGTGATTGGCGTGTGTGGCGTAGCGATGGCGCAGCTTGCAGTCTCTCTTACAGACCGCGGCTTCAAGGTAACAGGGAGCGATAAAGAGTTTTATGAGCCGATGCGCACACTGTTAGCAAACTCGCCGGTCACTACGTTGACTGGTTACAATGCAGAGAATGTGCCGAAGGATGCCGCTCTAGTCGTGATCGGTAACGCGATCAGTTACGGTAATCCTGAAGTCGATATCGTTGAGAATCTTCGCCTCCCCTACACCTGTTTCCCCAAGATCCTTCAGGAGGTAGCGATAGCCGGAAAGCATTCTGTGGTCGTCACGGGAACTCACGGCAAATCGACAACTACCGCAATGATCGCCTCGATGTTTCTCGCGCTTGGTAAAGGGCCATCGTACTTCGTGGGCGGAATTGCCAAGGGCCTCCCTCAAAGTCTTGCTGTCGGTAATGGAGGGTTCGCTGTCGTTGAAGGAGATGAGTACGATAGTGCCTTCTTCGCAAAAGTGCCGAAATTCTCATTTTATACGCCAGATACAGCGATTGTTAATGCCATCGAATTCGATCACGCGGATATCTACCCAAATATCGAGGTGATAGAGGCAGAGTTCACGAAGCTAGTTACCGGTCTGAAAGCAGATGGTACAGCAGTGTGCTGCATAGATTTTGAAAGCGTTAAGCGCCTTGTTCCAGAGTGGCGCAAGGCTGCAAAGTGTCGAATTGTAACCTTCGGTAAAGACCTCGACGCTGATTATCGAATTACGGATCGCGCAGCTGACGGACTTTCCCAAAAAGTGACGGTTGCCGGCCCAGGAATTGGCACGCAGGTAATCAACCTGCCAATGGTGGGGGAGTACAACGCGCGCAACGCCCTCGCAACTCTGATCGTAGCGCACCTTGTTGGTCTTGAGATTCCCGCAGCACTTGCAGCCCTCGGCTCATTCGAGCGTGTTAAGCGTCGCCAAGAGGTACGGTGCCAGAGGGGTGGAGTAATGCTGATAGAGGATTTCGCGCACCATCCTACCGCCGTACAGCAGACGGTAGAGGCGGTACGGGAGGCTTTCCCCACAGCGCGAATGTGGGCGATCTTTGAGCCGCGATCGAATACGAGTCGAAGGAAGGTGTTCCAAGATGATTACGTCAGGGCATTTGCGAAGGCCGATCGCGTTATCCTCAAAAATGTAACAGCGAGATCGATCGACCAAGGAGTCGAGCTGCTTGATGTTGCCGTGTTGAGTGACAGCATAACGGCTTCAGGGGTGAGGAGTGTTTGTTTGGCCGATGTTGAGGAGATCCTCGCAGTATTCCGAAGCGACGTTGTGATTGACCCCGCTGTTACAGCCGTAGACGATGTTGTGGTTGTGATGTCTAACGGCTCGTTTGATGGCCTAAACGAGAAGCTAGAAACAGACATCCTTTCCCGATAGCTGGTGAACTCTCACTCCAAACGAAAAGCCGCCGGGTATCGCTACCTGGCGGCTTTCTGTTTTGATTCTGCAGCGACGAGGAGGATTCGCACCCAACCCATCGCTCCGATCCTACTACTCTATTAGTAGCGGTACGGCTCAGGCTTAAATGGACCCTGCTGGCTAATGTTGAGATACTTAGCCTGCTCTGGAGTGAGCTCAGTAAGCTCAACGCCAAGCTTCTTAAGGTGCAAACGAGCAACCTTCTCGTCGAGAATCTTCGGCAATGTGTAAACACCTACTGGGTATTTACCCTTGTTTGTGAAGAGTTCGATCTGAGCGAGGGTCTGATTGCAGAACGAGGTCGACATAACGAAGCTCGGGTGGCCTGTGCCGCAACCAAGATTCACAAGTCGTCCACGAGCCAACACGATCAGTGCTCGGCCGTCAGGGAAGATGAACTTATCTACCTGAGGCTTAATGTTGAGCTCCTTGGTGTTCTTCTCGAGCCATGCAATATCGATCTCATTGTCGAAGTGACCGATGTTGCAAAGGATCGCTTCGTCCTTCATTGCCTTGAAGTGCTTCTCAGTAACGATATTTACGTTACCGGTAGCTGTAACGAAGATGTCAGCAAGTGGTGCTGCAGTCTCCATTGTAACAACCTGGTAACCTTCCATCGAAGCTTGAAGAGCACAGATAGGGTCGATTTCAGTAATAAGAACTCGCGCACCCAATCCACGAAGAGACTGTGCGCTTCCTTTTCCTACATCACCGAACCCTGCAACAACGACTACCTTACCAGCAACCATTACATCAGTAGCTCGTTTGATGCCGTCAGCGAGAGACTCGCGGCAACCGTAAAGGTTATCGAACTTAGCCTTCGTTACGGAGTCATTAACGTTGAACGCGGGAAGCTTCAACTTACCAATCTTCATCATTTCATGCAGACGGTGAACGCCTGTCGTTGTTTCTTCAGAGATACCGTAGATCTCAGGAAGAAGGTCTGTGTGCTTATCATGAACAAGCATTGTGAGATCGCCGCCGTCATCAAGGATCATGTTTGGACCCTTGTCGCCGAAGAGGATTGTCTGCTCGATACACCAGTCGTACTCCTCGTGTGTCTCGCCCTTCCAGGCAAACACAGGGATCCCAGCTTTAGCGATCGCTGCAGCAGCGTGATCTTGAGTAGAATAAATATTGCAGCTTGACCAACGAACCTCAGCACCAAGAGCGAGGAGAGTTTCGATAAGCACTGCTGTTTGGATTGTCATGTGGAGACAGCCTGCAATTCGTGCACCTTTAAGGGGCTGAGCTGGGCCGTACTCAGCACGAATGGCCATCAGACCTGGCATCTCTTTCTCAGCCATGTCCATCTCTTTTCGGCCCCAATCGGCTAGAGACATGTCTGCTACTTTGTAATCAACTAGATCTTTTTTCATCGCATCTCAAAATAATGTAACCGTTAAGTGGCGAAGGGGGTGGAGTCCTTAGGGCGTACCGAGAAGACCCAGTATTGAGGGGGCTTTTCAGCAGAGAACAGCTGACCTTTCGCACCCGGGGATGGTAGCGCAGGGAGCGGTCCTCTACAAGGGAGGAGAGTAGACGAAGGGTAGGTCTCTATTGAGAGTGAACCTACAAAAAAACGATCGTCAACC
>JAYVGZ010000482.1:0-3915 GCA_043771805.1 Pseudomonadota bacterium | reverse complement strand
TGTAACGAGCGACTTTCCTGAGGGTCGTTACCTTCGGTGGCATCCAGAACTCGGCCGTGACGGAGATTCAGACGGGTTATACCGTCGACGGCCGCTTTTATGAGGGTGTCGTCGCTACTGGAGGTCTCGGCCTTTGCGTCTGGCAGATCCGCAAGAAGGATATACGTAAAAGCCGCGTCATCGTTACCGAGGTAACGGACCTCCAATGCATCAATCGCACGTTCAATACCGGCAGTACTACTAAAAATTGTGTGCACGGTGATAGCCGTTTTAAGTTCAGCCGGGATTCTTCCTTCGAAATCCAATTTTGGAAGGGGACGAGGCGGAACAGTGCGGGTCGCAAGGTACTGCACGAGGTTCGAAGCGAACTCGGACGC
Organism: Pseudomonadota bacterium; assembly: GCA_043771805.1. GTDB lineage: Bacteria > Bdellovibrionota_C > UBA2361 > UBA2361 > OMII01 > JAYVGZ01. The sequence continues at coordinate 3,538 of JAYVGZ010000482.1, read as the reverse complement.
CGGAAGAATAAAGAGAAGAACCGCTAGAAGCACTACCCACCACCGCTCATCCGCGAAGGAGGCCAACCCCGCCAAGTAGAGTAGGAAGAATACCGTGAATAGAGCAATCGAGCTTAAATATACTGGAACGACGTTACGCCCTCCCCACCGCCGCAGCCACGTTGTGAAGGGGAGGTGTATTCCGAGAGCCCCTTCGAGTGCCTCCCTTCCCGGGCTCTGCAGAAATGAGCCGACGTACCGCTTCACGAGAGCTGCGTTTGGAGAATCGGTTTCGCTTGCCGTAGAGGCTGATGCAAGGTCAATAGCCTTCTGCGCTACCAAAGACTCTGGCGACTCAGAGAGCCGGGCGAGGTGCTCGACTCTGTGCCGCAAACGATCGCGAGTTTCGAAGTCGCTACGATTATAGATGTTCGCCGGATCCTGTTCGAAGATGTGGTGAATAAGGCTGACCTCCTCGAACCACGAACGCCAATCAATCTGATCGATCGAGGTGAGTGAAGTAAGGGTGTTCCCGACGGAAATTTGCCGGGCGGCTTGATTGTGATCCTCAGCGCGAAGAAGCTCTTCAGGTTCGCATCCACGCTCTTTGAGTGCCTCTTCCAAAAATTGGAGGGCTAGGTAAGCTTTTCGTCCCCTCGCGCGGAGCCGCTTCATCATCTCGAGTGCGCCGTAAGGGAAGAAGCTCGCTCGCTCGTTGAGGCGAGCGGCAAGGTCGACCATGATTTCCGTGCCGGTACGGGTATCGTTTCCGAGCACTGCATCAACAACCTCAAACGCTTCCCGCCGAGAGAAAAGCTCTTTCTCAGCCTCGCGCGTCAATCGACAGAGATTCTCTAAAAGCGCGAACCGAAGCATGATTGAGAAGGCCCATAGTTCACCGGAGCCAAGCTCGAGCTCTTTCTGGTAAGAGGAAATAAAGTGGGTCGCGAATTGGGGCTCTACAACGGCATCTGTATGGATGATGAACTCAAGAGCGAGGTGGTATATCCGCGGAAAGCCGCGCAGCTCGCCACTCTTAAATCTGGGTAAGGTTCTGTAGTAGCCGGGGGGGAGATACTTCTTGATCGCTACCGCGTGGCGCTCTACGACGTGATAGTTGTCGAGAAGCCACTCGGCGCCCGCAGTGAGAGGCTCACCTCGCTGGGCAGCATCAGAGAGACTCTTATACACCCGACCCAAGGTAGCTCGGTTGTGTTGGTACCGCTGCAGAAGTCGCGTGCCGGGTAGTAGAGCGATCTCTCCTCGGTGCTGGCGAGCAAGATCGGTTGCTAAGCTTCCGATCTCATCTCGAGAAAGCACCTCCGCGCGCCACGGTGCGTCAGGTTCAGGGGTGAAAGAAGTCATCTCGGAGGCACGTTTGATGACATTAGAGAGAGAGTCTCTAACTTGACCTAGTAGGTGAGGGATGAGTGCTGAAGAGGTGTCAGTCATGCTAATGAATACTGAAGATGTTCGACGCCTGAGGTCTACTGAAAATCGAACGGCTCTTAACAATAGATAAGGGCCGTCGCTACAGTTAACAAATCAAAGAAGTTTAATTGGAGCCGGAAGGTGTTGGCTTAAGCCTTATACCCTAGAGTGTGCGCGTTACTTTAACAAGATTGAAAGAGAGCCCCAAGGAAGCTTGTCGTACTTTTGCCTCTATTTCTGGTCGCTTCAGCCTCATTCACGGTTGGCGCGCCACCCTCGTGAGGAAGAATACCTCTCCTCCCTGCTCGCTGTGGAAGGAATCTCCGACGAACCCCACTCCCGTTAGAGCGGCAAGCACCTCCTGCTTTGGAATCCAGTCGTGCAGTTCAAGGAGGATGTATGAGCAGACCAGAAAAGCCTCGGGGTCTTTAACGATCAACTCATGCTCTGCCCCCTCGATGTCAATCTTTATGAGGTCAACACAATTCCAGCCGATCTTTTTGAGTAGATCCCGGAAGGAAAACGTTTCGACTGGTACTCCACTGAGATCGCTCTCAGAAAGGTGGCCGGAAGTCGCAGCGCTACTTCGATCGAAGTTTCGAGAGCCCGATTCGGCCCCAACTGCTCCCTCGATGACAGTAGCGTTCACGGAATTAAGAGCGAGCGTTTGCCGAAGAGTTTCAACGTTCTCAGAGGCAGGCTCCACGCAGGCAAACTCCGCATCTGGATACAGCGCTGCAAAGAAAAGAGTTGCGAATCCCACGTTTGCACCGAGATCGAGAATTCGGGCTGCATGGTGAGGAAGCCCGACTGAGGCATACTGCAGATCTCCGAAAATCTCTTTCACTAAAAAGGTATCAGTCGTGTTAAGGCGCACCGGTAGGAGGATCTTCTTGCCTTTGATTTCGGTAGGGACGTGGATAAGTTTTAGCGGAATAAATGGGAATCGAAGAACGAGTCTCGCTAAAATCCATGAGAGGAGCAGGGCATAGGGACGCCCCGCTGAGCGCGATACGGCGCGGCTGTACTCCCAAAAAACTTTAAAGCGCTGCCAATGCCCCATCGAAGCGAAGCTACTGATCGGGTAAAATCTCGGGCGTGATCGTCTCAGTTGATCGAGCACGCAATCATGGCCCGAAGGCGCACGTTCGTAAGGGATGACGGATTCGGGCATGCAGTATAGTGATCTTTTGGGCGGGCAGTGACAAGGAGTTCATTCTACCGCTGAGAGCGGCCAGTAGGGCTGGCTTCAGTAAACTCTGTTGTTCATCCTGGAGTGAGTCCACTTTGCATCCAATGTGTCGATGTCATCCGCCCCGTTCCATTCTCGTCCAGATAGGCTCGATTGAAAGACTGGCGCTGGTTTGAAGAATCGCGTTGAATGGCTAGAAGCTCAGGGATTAATCGATCTTCATAAACATAGCAGGAGCTCGAGCGCAACAAGAAGCGATCTAAGGAACTGGAGAGGTAGAGCCAGCGCGCTTACAGCTTACTCATCTTGTGAATTAAATTGGTCGATAATTACCTCCTTGTCCGGGAAAGAGGCGATAAGTTTTAGCCGACCGCCCAGCGCCGTCACGTAGCTGTTAAGAGTGCTGATGTACATATCATCTTGTGATTCGAGTCTAGAGATCGTTGCCTGCTTCATATCTAAAATAGCGGCGATCTGCTCCTGAGTGAGGTGGAGGGATTTTCTGAGATCCTGCAACGCAATCTCGCCGAGCAGGTCCCGAGCCTTATTCTGCGCACGCGCAAGCGATTCGGGAGACATTTTTTCCTTAAGAAGCTTAAAAGACTTTGCCATGTATATTACCTCTCTATATTTCCCTTGGTCTTTTGTGGTTCCAAGCTCGCTATGTGCTCACTGTAGATACGATCTGCTTTAGGGATCATCTTGTCGTACCAGCGATCGTCTCCGGTCTTATTTCCTCCAATTAGCAAAAGTGCCACCCGACGCGGGTCGAATGCATAAAGCACCCGGTACGGTTGCCCGCGGTGTTGAATTCTCAGTTCTCGCATATGGGAATGCGTTGAAGCTGAGATTCCAGAGCTGTACGGAAATGGCAGCATAGGGCCTTTCTGCTCTAACAAAATGATGGAGGCAGCGATTGATTCCTGTTCATCTTCT
>JAYVGZ010000481.1:0-2748 GCA_043771805.1 Pseudomonadota bacterium | reverse complement strand
ACCGAGTGTAGGTATTGCGGCCCCTCTGATCGGACAAAAAGACACCTTTCTTGCAACTGACTCTGGTGGTGCGTCGTTTCGGTGCGCTTCGGTAAAGAGTCAGAAAGTATACGTGATAAAGAAAGGGGCGTTTTACGTTCCTGCAAGCACTCTTGTTGCAGCGCTTCAGAGCCGAGTGAACGGGGCCACCTCAGCTGCGCTAAAGAAAAAATTAAAGACAAAACTCACAGTATTAAAACTTGAAATACGGAGTAGAGACAGAATCTGTGCTTCACCTCCACAGGTAAATACTCCTACACCGACCGCCACTCCCACGCTGCAGCCTACGCCGAACAATCCAAACCCTACAGTACCGCAATCCCTCGAGAAGCTTGACCGGCAAGTCACCGAGGCGGACGTGGTAAACCTCGTAGACAAAGCAGGCTTCGGCATGGGTAGCGATGAAGCGCGCCTGATAGCAATCGGAGTTAATCAAGGAATAGATGCTCTTGTAGACGAGTTCATGAGAACCCGCGAGGAGCCTGCAGGATTGGCAACCAGAGTTGATGACAGGCTCGACGGACAGATCGGCAAGTCGAGCACGCAGACCCCCACGGGGCAAAGGCAGGGGATTCTCGATATCTGGCTCCACACGCGCAACCAGTATGCAGAGCGTTTGGCGATGGCTTTGCTCGGAATTTGGACGGTTTCAGGTGAGGTCGTTGAAGACAAAACATTTCGGTACCCCACATGGGCCTACTACACGCGGCTACGAAACTACGCCTTTGACCAAACCGATATACCGAGCCTCGGAGTGGAGATAACCCGCGACCCTTTAATGCTCCTTTTCCTCAACAACGATACCAACGCGAGAGACGCCTACAATGAGAACTATGCACGTGAGTTGATGGAGCTCTTTACCCTTGGTCCACTTAATTTGGACGGTCAACCGAATTACACCGAAACTAAACTTGATGGCTCGGGAGACATCCTTGCGGCAGCAAAGCTTCTATCGGGATGGAAGGTAAAAAAAGACTCCTCAATCAGTAAATTGGTATCGCAGTATGATGCCGCTCGTCATGCTGTGGGCACCTTCACTATGTTTCCTGGGACGCCGTGGCAATTCTCAGGGCAAAGCGATGAAGACCTCGTCAGAGGCATCTTCGCTCATCATCCAGAAGCACAGAACTACTACGCTTCCGAGATATTGAAACTGTATCTGACGCCAAAGCCTTCTCGAGCACTGGTCGAGGCTTTTGGAACGGTTATCAAGAGTAATGATTTCAAACTTCGCCCTGCCATGCGAACACTCTTCCTGTCGGGCGCGTTCTACAGCGACTCGTTCAAGGATACCCTACCAACTGACCCATTCTTAATGACAGCGCGAGTAGCTAGAGCACTCCGTATGGACCAGGCGATTAACGTCGGGTCGGTCGAGCGACAAACGACACAAATGGGATTCACCCCCAATTTTCCGCCGTCAGTATTCTGGTATCCCCAGAGCGCCTGGGGCAGCTCTTCGGTCCTCCTCGAGAAGGCTAACCTGGTTTCCATCATTCTAGGCGATTCGAACGGACAGAATAGTGGTGGCTGGAATGCTGGACAGGTTCTTCCAATCGGTGCGGCGTCGGTAGCTAACACAGTCTCCTTCGTCTCGGCGCAATGCCGAATGGGGGCCTTGAGCGCAGCGCAGACTCAGTCTCTCACATCATTTATGACGAGACAGTTACAGTACGACGGCACCTATACCCCCTACACCTACGACAATACGAGCCCTGTAAAACAGAGGGAAAAGGGACTTGGTCTGTATTTCGAATTGTTCATGTCTCCAAAATTTCAATTGCAATAGGACCCATATGCGCACACCACTGTATATCTCGCGGCGATCATTCCTTAAATCCTCGATCACCCTTAGCGCTGGCACTCTGTACAGGCACTCATTCCTGCCAAAGCATGGGCCGCGGCCTCCCCTGCAAAGCTCTTAGTCGTTAACCTCAACGGCGGAATGGATGGCCTTGCAGCCTTGCAGCCCAGTGCCGGTGTGGCCTATGACGCACTGCGCGGCCTGCGTCCTACTTTGGCCAAAGATCCCTCGATACTTCTGTCTGCGGGTAGCACGTTTGGCCTCCATCCAAATCTCAGCACACTTAAAGCGCTCTTTGATGAAGGTTCGGCAGCCGCGATCTTGAACGTCGGTTGTAAGAACATGTCCCGCTCCCACCTTGAGGCGGAGATCGTCCTCACAAGGGCAGTCCCTGACTTTCGCTCTGCTTCATCCGCCGGGCTCATCAACCGCATCGGTTCTGAATACGGCTGGACAAGCCTTCGGGCACTAGGAGTTACTGGCGACGATCCAATTTTCGCTGGCGGTGATTACCGAGCAGTCCAGGCACGTAGCCTTGATGATCTCTATTTCAGAGCCTTCGATGGAAACTACCACGCAGTCGATCAGCTCGTAGGCACCATGTATGACTTCGCGGCCGGGGCAGAACTCGATGCGACTAAAGTTTCGCAGAAGGAGTATGTTACCAACCTCGCAACCGTTATAAATAACACGGACGCCATCCAAGATGGTGTCAAAGGCACTACGCTCGCCTCTTCCTACGCCCAGAACCAGTTCGGCAAGGCCTTCCGTTCCGCGGAGATTGCGCTGCGAGCACCGCAAATAGGTAGCCAGGTGGTGTACATGCGGCCCAGCGGCTTCGATACCCACTCGGCGCAGGCGGCACGCATAGATGACCTCTTCTCGCAGTTCAACGCAGCCTTGGG
>JAYVGZ010000480.1:0-9221 GCA_043771805.1 Pseudomonadota bacterium | reverse complement strand
TTTGAATTTGCGCGTTCACTCATACCCTCGGAGATACCATAGCGAAGGATTAGGGTCTACGACTACCCCTCCTGCTCTCCCCAGGTTCCTTCTGATTTACCGAAATGGGTCTGCTCATCGTATCGATGATCAAATTCTCGGATAGTGTCCAAGACAGCAAATGCCTCGCTATTTGCTTCCCGCTCTGACCTAATTTTACCAGAGAGAGCCGCCACTTTTACACGCTCGGTGATCGTTGACGCCATACCGACCGCATTCAGTACGTGATTGTGCTCGTGACTGAGAATTTTCTCGTACAGCGTATGCCACTCTCGTATCACCGACAAAGACGTCCCGGAGGTTGGGCGCAAGCGAGGAAGAGTGAGGATCGCGGTACAGGAGATCTCCGTGTTAAGAAAGTCGCGGGTGCCATCAGTGCGTTTTGGCCAGTTCCACTTGATGCCCCAGGCAGTGTAGGCAAAGTGTGGAACTCCACTCTCATCCACAGGCCCCTTGCGGAGCATCTCTGCCCGTAGTTCAGCCATCGACGTGCCGAAGATATCGTAGAACTTGTAGTTTGAATCCAAGGGACACCCGTAGGAAGCCTGCCTCGCCGGGGTGCCACTCTCAATTGAGAGCAGAGCAACTGCCGTAACAAAGAGAACTGGGATACGCAGCACGGTACCCCGCTCCGTTACTGAACGATGAAATCAGTGAAGAAAACGGAGGTAACCGGAGGTTCCTCCATTCCGCTTGCTTCGTTAATTCCTTCCACAAGCTCTTCCTTAAGCCGCTCTTTCCCCTCTTGAGTCAAAACCTCTGCGGCTGTTTTTGAGGAGAGGATTCGAATAATGACGTCGCGAATCTGTGTATCGCGAGCAGCAAGATGTGGATGGAGTGCTCCAGCCTTCTTATCGCCTTCACCACCACCTGAGGCGCCACCACCGTGCCCCCCGCCTCCGCCCTCTTTTAGCTGCTTTTCAATGATACCAACGTCGTACTCGATCTTAATGTGACACTTCAGAAACGCAGACGTCTCACTCAAATTGACGATGAATTGCCCAAGATCGCTGACTTCAAGCTTTTTTACCTCTTCCTGTTCGGCCTGCTCCTCTTCTGTCGGTACTTTCTTACCGCCCATCAGGAACATCGGCACGCCAGCGCCTACTATTAGGAGTACTACCGCCAGGATAATGATCAGCTTCTTCTTGGATTTTTTCGGGGCGGCTTCTGCGCCCTCGGCTGGCTCTTCAGTTTTCTCTGACATAACGGCTCCCTTCCGCGAATCTTCTTAGTGGTAAAGTCGGATTAAAGATCGTCGGGCATAAGTGCTTTGTTGAGGGTGTTGGAGCTCGCGAGCATAGAAGGAGCAAAATAGCCCATCGTTTCCAGGCCTTCCGCCGCAGCATTACAGGAGCTCGAAACAGGCCAAACCGGATCGCTTCAGCTATGCCCGCACCGTAACAGCACGAACTGCGGCGAACCGTCCATAACGGTAAGGAAATTCTTTGCCGGACCCTGGGATATTTTCCATGAAATCACGTCGTCGTATCATCGTGTCACTTCGCTCGCTAGAGCGGTGGCTCGACTCCTTACCGGGATTAGCGGCGCTCCCGCAATGCTTTATCTCTATTTCTGCGGCAGTCGACGGCTTCAAGGTTCAGTACGGACATGCGGATATATTGGCACTTGGCAACGGCGCTGATGGCTCGATGCTTATCCCGGGCCAGTGGAGCCACGTTTCGGCCCGCGTCTTTCAGGCAGTAAATGTTTCCCCGAATATCAGCGGCGAGCTTGAGAACCTTAGGCACCTCTCTCCTCAGAGTATTCGTGTCTTCGCTCGTGGCCTCAATCAGCTAGCGGCTTCAACGGGGGTATCAGCTTTTTCTGTTGAGGGGGCCGGTGTATCCTCGGAACGGTGGGAAGGCCTTCTTGGAGCAATTACTCCAGCACTACAAATGACTGTTCAGAACAGTTCACCGAGAGCCAAAGAGTTCTCCGAGTTAGAGGAAGTTTCCGCGCTACTTCGCGCGGTACCTACACTTGCGTGCAGTTTGAATACCTATCACCTTCTGCAATCTGGATACCGTCTTGATGGCCCTGCTGTGCTTGACTTCGTAGACGCCTACCGCGAACGTATTACCTGCATTCATGTCTCTGCTTTTGGCAAGGATAGAGGGTTCGATTCAACTCCGGCGCTGTGCTCAGGCAAAATGGATTGCGCCCTTTCAACCCTCCTTTCTACCCTTGCGCCTCATACTGCGGTGGTTATTGACGGAGACTGTCCAACAATGAGAGACGATCTCCTGCTTCAAGAAATTGAGATCTTTCGCTTACTGTCGATGGGGCTACGAGAAGCGGCGTAGTGTGGACTAAGGTCTATCGAGCTAACTAACCGACTGAGGCTCGCAGCCGTGCTCTAATCGTCGAAACGAAGCGTCGTTTTGCGGAAGCAACGTGCTCATCGTACTCCTCACTTACAGAGCGAATTTGGCTGGCACCAAATGAATCTGAAATCGCAAGAAGTGTTGAGAAATACAGGCTGGTTTGATCCTCGGTGAGCTCCCCCAAGACACCGCAGGTCTCTCCAAGAAGCTGCCGACTCAAGTGGGCCGAGCACCCTTGCCGTCTCAGCACAGCTATTTCATCAATCTGATCCATCGCGGACTTTATCAGGAGAACAAGGGCTACCTTCGTGTCACCCGGAGATTTGCCGCTATCAGAGGCTGAGTGCGACATACGAAATCCTCTCCCCTTCAACGTTGCGTGATCGTGGTGTGAAAGTGAACCGTATATTGGTAGTCCCGACAATCCCCCAAGGTGCTTCTCGGGATAATGAGTGTCTTTCTGTCTGGCTGAGATCTTTCGAAAAATGGGCCTTGATGGTATTGCACCTAGCTGTATGAGCACGCAAGACGGGGCCCCACAATCTAGTAAGCCGAAGTCAGAGAATCTGGCAGTACCACCACCAAAGGGCTCTTCCCGCGGCAGGCGTAATCGACGTCGAAATAGCAGACACGAAGCACTTAATAAGATCACCATCACCGTCAAGCTCACCGCATTGGCGTCTGGCGGTGCGTGTGTCGGGAGTATTCTTTCGGAAGAGTACGCAGAAACCACCGGTCTAGATGACATCGGTTTAGTTGACACCGCTGCGCGCGTTGAGAACAGCAATGACTCTGGCGCGGGGTTGCATGCAACCTCTGACAACCTAAACGTTATGGCCCCGCAGGTAAGCAATGTGGCACCGTCAGTGCCTGCAACGATCACTCCCTCCAGCCACATTGGGAAGAAGGCATTTATTCATTACACGATCCCAGGCGAAAGCGTCGCGGCTTCCATTACTGCGGATAAGAAGAGCTTCGTTAACGCAGACCTCCTACGGATCGTTGAGCCTTCGCACTACCGAGTCACACCACCATGCCCGCACTTCGGAGCCTGCGGTGGATGCGACTTGCAACACATTGAGCTGAACCATCAACGTGAGTTGAAGCGGCAGATGGTAGAAGAGGGGTTGCGGATCCAAGGTGGCCTGGTACCCACACAAGGTGTATCCGTTTTAGCACCGTCGCTCTCTGGTTTATCGTATCGAAGGCGGATGTCGTTTCATATGAATCGAGACGGCCAGTTCGGTTTGTACAGGAAGAATGGTCGAAGCATTGTTGAGCTTGAGCGGTGCATCATTTCAACAGACCCGATCAACAGCTGCATCTCTGAAAATCTACCACTCTTTCGAAAGTGCGCTCCCGAGGCAGAGACGGTAACTATCGAGGACCACAACGGGGAAGTATTTGTCCTACTTGAGGTACATCCCCGTTCAAAAGAATCAGTGCAAGCACTCCTCGCTAAACCTGAGTTTAGGGAGTTAGCGCTCCGCGTAGAGAATATCCAGATTAATTACCGCCATAAAGTAGTGCACCGAGAATCACGCCATGCAAAATACGTGGCATGCGATCAGCCAGCATCTTTGCCACCCGTCGGCCATTTCTCGCAGAACAACGACCTGGCTAACCAGGACATGCTCGCCGAGATTGCTCGATGCGTGACAACCGAAAAGGTAACTGACTTGTACGCTGGCGCAGGGAATATCTCTCTGCCTCTCGCAGCCGCAGGCCACTCGGTTAATGCAGTAGAGCTGGATCCTCATCTTGTAGCTTTCGGACGTGAGCGTGCCAAGGCCGCAGGGCTTGAATCACACCTCACGTTCACTCAGCTACCGTGTGAGAAATGGATTGAAAGTGGTTCGCCGGATCCGACCGTAGTACTCGATCCTCCCCGAAGTGGCGCAATTGAAGTAGCAAAGCGGCTAACACCCTCTGTGTCGCCCCACCTTGTCTACATCAGCTGCTACCCCCCGACTTTCAGCCGAGACGCTCAAGAGCTCGTTCAGCGTGGATACGAACTTGTCACTGTCAAGGTACTCGATATGTTTCCTCAGACGTATCACTGTGAGCTGGTTGCACTCTTCGGAGCTCGGTAGAGTGCTTCATCGAGGTCGTCCTCTGCCGGAAAGTATTCGATCGACAGCTGTCACTGCCGCTCGAAGAGCCTCTATTTTTCCCAGCGACATCAAATGTGGAGAGTGCTAACGTTCGCTCATGAAATCGTCTTATTCCGCAGTTCTGTTGCTCCTCGTATGTGGCGTGCTGTTGGGCTGTGCAACCACCAACGAGAAAGCACCTGAGCCGGAGTACACGATGACTTCAGATAATCCAGACGAGTATGTCCCCACTAGCCCTCAAAAACCGTGGGGGGAGCTTACACCGACAGAAGATCACGGTGGGCACCCATGGTGGGCTGCTGTGCTCCTCTGGGCGCCAAATAGGGCGCTCGACTTCATAGATATTTTCCGCGTTGATATCGGCGTAGGGCCTGCCGTTGGCGCAGTGGTCAGGGTTACCGAGTACGGCCAAGTCGGCTACAGGCAGATGATGCCGATGTCGCTCCGTATCGGAGATTTTGGTCGGAAATTTCCCGCAATTGTAGAGCACTCAAATGAAATCGGCATCGGTCCGGCGTTCCTCTCCTCCGGAGAGCGAGAGGTATGCACCGGCGAGTTGGGCCTTGGTGCGGATCTCTTACTGGTCGGCGGATATGGTGGTATCTGCGTGGAGGAGTTCGCCGATTTCCTGGCAGGGCTCTTCTTCCTCGATATAATGGACGATGACCTGTAGTGCAGCTTTCACAGCTGAGGCTATGCGCTTTACCGACGTCCTTACATATCGGCGAACAGCGAGATCACTTGCTGCCACGCTAACAACGGCGCGAAGAGTGCAAGAAGTACAAAAACGGTGGCCACAATTCGAGGGACCATGGTGTTCTGGAGCAAACTCGCGCTAAGAAGGTAGAGGCTCGCGGCTCCGCTTTGAGAGATCTGCTCACTTTCGCTCATCAGTTCATGGTCGTCGCCTTCAACCAGCTGCTCAAGCGTGCCCTTGTCATCGTGATCAATCGGCTCATCCGTCGCAGGAGACGAACCAAAGGCCGCCTCGCTAAATGCTGCATCAATCGAATCACTCAAGAACGAATCAATTGCGAGGTCGGATTGCGGTTGGTTTGCCTTTGCGTTCCCAGGGAGTACTGAGATCGCCCCGTTGTTCAGTAGATCAAGGAGTGAGTGACGAAAATGGTAGCTGCTCAGCAAACAACGACGCTCTAATTCAGATAACCCGATCCCTACTCCAACCGTCTTTATGACGATACTCTCCTCAGGGGTCATACCATTGACCGCAAGCTCGGTGCGGCGAATGACCGTACTGTCAGGGAAGCGGCGATCAAAATCATCTCTCTCTGCAGAAAGCTCGACGAGGTCGAGCAGAAGCTGTCCAATCGAGATGCTCGGTGCGAAGTCTCGATCATGATCGACCATCTGCACCTTGAAGGTGTAGAAAGAGCCAGCTCCAACATCAAGTTTGTACAACCGGTCAAGCACCCTCTGCCTGATGACGTGTTGAAGCTGCTCGTCTGAGACGGAAAACTCGGTAGGGAGTTCGCGCGTCAACCGACTCTGAAGCCCAGAATAGTTCTCTTCAAGATACCCTTTGGGATTAGCAACAGGGTACCCGGCCCGCTCAAGCCACTCGACTGTCTCTTGCACCGAGGTGAGCTTCGATGTTAACGCCTCAACGACCCGACCCTGAACGAAAAGAATACTCGTCACCGAATCTGAGCAGGTGACCTCTAACACGCCCTGTCGACGGCGCTGCGATATCCCACGAAGCACATCGGCAAGATTTTCTGACGAGAGAACTCCACTCTGCACTGCCCTACTCCTCCGCCCAAGCAGAACCAATCACAACAACTCCGATCGTCACAATTGCTGTAAGGGCGGAGTACGGCGTTACCCAAGTCGGGTAGAGCTCAGAGAGCCACCGAGACTCCGCAGGCCAACCCAACAAGGGCATCACCAAAAAAGCAATCAGCGCCGATGCAGCGAAAGCGTAGAACCCGCGCCCCCGCATAGCCCAAGGCCCACCCGGAAGGAGGCGCATTATAGCGAGGATGAGACGAGAGGGTGCATACTCGGCGTAGTAGGGGCTTAATCGTCTCCGTGCACCCCGTTTGAAGGGTAGAAGAGGAAGAAGGCATAAGGTGATACCAACAGCGCACAACACAAAGCTCGGACATCCCGGCAGTAGCGCGCGCGACTTCGTTGTATCAGGCAAAAAACGCTGCTCCCACATCGCATCCAGCAGCTGCCCAACTGGAATACGAACCTCCGCATACGTTGATGGCTGCTTCGACCCGACAGCGTCTTCTCTCTTCTTCAGTTCCGCAAGAACGACACCGTCAGCCCTGGCTGCCTTCGTCAAATAATCACGGCCTACAGCAGTATCAATATCGTCAGCAGCTACCTTCGAATAATTGAAATAAAATTCCACGCTCGAGAGACCTGCTTCCTCCGCTGCTGCGAGTTCCTTTCGTGCCGACGGGTAGTCACCAAGAAGACTAAGGGAAACCGCGCGTTCTGCCGCAACGAGCGCGCTCCCCTTTAACTGCTGGGCCGCGGCGTCGAGTGCTTTTAAGGCTCCTTGATAGTCGCCGTAGCGACGAAGGAGCTGCCCATACGCAAACCATGCCAGCCCGTTCGTTCTCTGAGTCTGCGCGAATTTTTCAAGTTGATACCTGTCAGCACCACTTACTACTCCCGAGGAGTAAGCAAGAAGTGCCTGCGTTCCGGGCTCGTCAAGCCATAGCACCAATCGCTCGCGCACCGGGATTACAATCCCCCACATACAAAGTATGATACCTGTTAAGAGACATGGCCATACTCTTCGTCGGTCAAGGGACCACACAAACAGCCCCCACACGAAGAGGCAAACGATAGGCCCTAGGAAGATTGGAACCGCTAGAATGAAAACCGTGCCTATCGGTGCAGCAATACCTCGAAGGTTCACCGGAAAGAGATGTGCTACTGAGCGCAGCAGCTCGACCAGCCAGAAGAAACAAAAAATAACAAACGCAACGTACAGCCCAAGAGTTAACGCCCACGCGGCCGGATACAAGGTATGTACAATGACCTTTGCCATTAGTGCTGGGTCTCTCGGAAGGAGTGCCAGACCTGAAAGTCCAAGACTCCAAGGAGAAGCAATCCCCAATGATCCGCCGATCGCAAGGGCGTCGAAGTGAACACGGGGCGATTGCGGTGAAATATCTAGTGCGCGTCTCGTGAGGTAGCGTGCTGCATCAACATCTTTTCGCGCAAGGCGATTGTGCGCCTCTTTAATGAGCGTGATTGAGTACCCATCTAATCCAACAACACCCGCTAGCTGCTGCAGCCGCCCAATCTCTTGGAGCCTTTCGTGAATCTCGCTGAGCGATGCCGTAGGGAGCGTAGCAAGTGTTGCCGCCCACGTTACCTCGAGCCTTTTAAACACACTCTCTATATCATCAGCGGAGGGTGAGGTAAGTCCAGAAGTGCCCGTGTCAGCTCGAACTCCGCTACCAGCGAGCCCAACGCCGACACACAATACGAACGTTACAATGATTCGAAAACACAGCATCAAATAGCCATCCCTCTGTGGGGCTCCGTACCCTGGTACCTCTGACGTCAATGTATGTGACTTACTCGTCAAGGTAGTAGGATGATGATCGACCCAGTGCGTGTTCGCAATGCAGTAGTTCTGTGTGAGCAGAGTGCCAACCCACGCACCCAGGCCCCAATCATACGCCGTTTTGACGACTATCGAGCTCTGGGCTACTAGGCACTCTCTCTAAACTGCATACCATGCAACCGCGAGTACTCGCCGCCCTGGGCTAGTAGGATCTCATGGGTCCCCGTCTCAACAATGCATCCCGCGCTCATCACTACAATCAGGTCAGCATCTTGTACGGTAGACAGCCTGTGAGCGATCACTACTGTTGTTCGACCGCGCTCAAGGGCTTGAATAGCCATCTGCACTTCGCGCTCAGCCCGGTTATCAAGAGAGGCGGTAGCCTCATCGAGGATGAGAATTGGAGCATCTTTCAAAATGGCACGAGCAATTGCCAACCGCTGCCGCTCTCCACCCGACAGGGTCATTCCGCCCTCTCCCACATTTGTCTCATACCCATCGGGAAGAGCTGCAATGAAGTCGGCGGCGTACGCAGCTCGAGCAGCCGCATGGACCTGTTCCGCAGAGGCGTTTGCATTTCCATACGCAATATTGTTGTAGATGGTGTCATTGAAGAGAAAGGTGTGTTGCCCCACCATCGCTATCCTGGCGCGGAGATCTTGTAGATTGATCTTTGAAATATCGGTACCACCAATAGCTATGACTCCCGACGACGGGTCTATAAAACGGGGAATGAGGTCAACTAGTGTACTCTTTCCTGCCCCGGAGAACCCTACGAGTGCTACCTTTTTTCCCTCGGAAATCACCAGGGAAATATCTTGCAAAGCGACAGTTGTGTCCCCTGCTTCGCTACGATTCGCGTACTGAAAAAACACGTTATTCAATCGCAGTTCATTTCCGGTAGGCATCGTAAGCGGTTCCGCCGGGCTAGTGACGGTAGCCTTTGTATCGAGCACCTCGAAGATCCGCTGACCCCCGACAAGGCCCTGCTGTACTGCTGCGTTGATCCTAGTGAGCTTCTTAAACGGGTCATACATAAGGAAGACGGCTAGCAGGAACGCGATGAAACCTCCCGGTGTCCGTGACTCCTGAATGACTGAGTATCCGCCGTACACAAGAACGCCAGAAATAACGAGCGCCGCTAGGACTTCATTAATTGGTCCCGCCGCCGCGCGAACAACCTCAGAC
>JAYVGZ010000479.1:0-3415 GCA_043771805.1 Pseudomonadota bacterium | reverse complement strand
CTACTTGTAAGGGGGGCGTGTCTGTCGCCTTCAATCGGCAAGCGAGGTGTAACGAGCGTAGGCTCAGCGGCACTTTCGGTGCCGTCTTCATGTACGTGCTGAGGGGCCAAAGAAATCATGCTTATTCCAAATTTCGTCTGCGAAAGAACTCGAATCGCTCGGAGAGTGGCAGAAAGAAAGCAAGAGGTCTAGGAAAGAGTCGAGTCTTGGGATTACCTCACGAAATCTAAACAATGCCGGGTGGGGCATCTGGCAGCGTTCTGTCGTAGAGACCAAGGACGGAAGGAAATTTATCTATCTGTTTCTTGGTTCCTACTGCTTGCAAAAGCAAACCCTTCTCTTCTCGTAACTGAACCGATCCAGGTAAGCCTCCAGAGGCTTGGCCGACGTCTGAAACTTGTTAATGAGGGCCCGCCGCCTTCGCGCCCCGTAGCTGCAACCCGATGACTCTGTCTCTTGGTTCCCACCGCTTGCAAAAGCAAACCCTTCATATTTCGTGACTAAATCAATCCAGGCAACCGTCCAGAGGCTCGCCCGACGTCTGTAGCTCGTTTATGGGGAAGCGCCGCCTTGGCGCCCCGTGGATGAAGAGGTAACCCTCTAAAAACGCTCGAAGAGAGAGATTTGGCACTAAAGCTCGGGGCATTAGGCACCGATAGTTACATCGAATAGATTTACCGAAGGATTGGAGCAGTTACGACAGAGTCATAGTCCTCTGCCGTGCAGTTAGTATCAGATGGCGATAAGTAGTCTTTCTAGAGTTATCAATAAGGGATTCCTCACCAACCTCTTCGCAGGTGGTCAGTCGTCGTCGAGTAGATCATCTTCCTCAAGTAGCTCTTCCTCTACAGATGCCGTATTTAAGTCGCCGAGTCTACTCAAAGACGGACTGCGTAACGGCGCGCGCATATTCGGCGAGGCGATTCAGAACCTGAATGTCGCCACCTCATTTCTCGGTGCAACCAAAGATACGTTAGAGAACCTCGTAGACGTAGTCGATAAGGTTATCTCGCTGGCCGAAACCGCTTCGCAGAGTAGGGTGGGTTCGGCTCAGCGGGCGAATATTGATTCTGAGTTTAGGAGGCTCGGGACGAAGTTTAAGAAGATCGTGTCCGAAGCAACAGGGACCAAGGTTTCCGTGCTTTCGGAAACTGATCTTCAGACGGCTCTCGTATCAGTAGGGCTTGACGCAGAATCTAGTGAAAGTGTTGCGAAGATTTTTAAACAGTTTGAGTTCTCGGACGATGATCAGATCGGGAGCGATACGGCGCAGGCGACGCGACCGGTGAGGTATGCAAAAGATGTGCGGTATGTAGCGGAAGGAACTCTCCAGGCGGCGGTGACCTTTAGCACGCCAGGTTTTGCAACTACCGCGCAAAGCGGTGATTTTACGAATGACGGAAAGCCCGACGTTATAGCTCACGCTACTTCTCTTGAACTACTGGTTGGGAACGGAAATGGCACATTTGCGTCGGCGGTTACGATCGCGACAGGCGGAAACGGCGGTCTCCTTGCTGTAGGGGACTTCAATCGGGACGGGAATCTTGATGTTTTCGATAGCCCGAGTGCAACGTCGGCAATACGATTATCCTTGGGGAATGGTAACGGCACGTTCAGTACCGGTACGACGCTCACCGCCGTTGCTCCAACAGACTTTCTGCGCACCGCTGATCTGACCGGCGATGGAGTTCTTGATCTTGTAGCGGGTGTACGAGCGGGTTCGGGAGTATCGAGTCTGAGCATATTTGTGGGTAATGGTAACGGTACATTTAAGGCAAGGACTACTCTCGCTACCACTTCAGAACCATTAGGTATCACCATCGCAGATATCGATCGAGACGGCTTGCAGGACATTGTGGCATTGGATGCGGGATCCCCCACGATTAGTTTCTTTAAGGGAAATGGCAACGGTACGTTCGCGGCTGCGATTACAAAAGCGACCGGCACGACCGGCCCCTTTTTCGGATATGC
Organism: Pseudomonadota bacterium; assembly: GCA_043771805.1. Taxonomy (GTDB): domain Bacteria; phylum Bdellovibrionota_C; class UBA2361; order UBA2361; family OMII01; genus JAYVGZ01. Next base: position 1,444 of record JAYVGZ010000479.1, on the reverse strand, counting down.
AATTCAGTCAGCTGATGTGAACTTAGATGGGAATCAGGACTTGATAACGTCGGGATACTCGCAACCGACCATCAACATATTTCTTGGAAATGGCAACGGGACGTTCGGAACCCGAACTTCCTATACAATTACAGGCACCGAGGCATTTGGTTTCGGGGTCGCGGATCTCACTGGCGATGGTATTGTAGATATTGCAGCTGGGTCAACGTCAGGCGGAGACGTTGCTGGTTCGGGACGGCTGACAATACTGAAAGGAGCAGGTAACGGCACGTTTTCGACTTTTCAAACTTTTACGTCAGTTGGTGGCGCCAATATATTTCCCTCCGTAGCGGATTTTACCGGTGATGGAGTCGATGATATCAGTTATTCACACTCTGGAGGTCTAAGTGGATTTAGTCTACTAAGATCCAATTCAATAGAAACCACTAACCGCGCCCCAAAATCTTACTCCAGCCTCTTTGACTCCTCCCGCATCATCAACTCCCGTTCCGAAGCCTTCGGCCTTCTTGCTGATGCCAAAGCGGTAAAAGCAGAGCTCCAGAACAATCTCAAAGCTGTCAACGCCGGGCTATCGCTCGTAGAAACAAACATCAACTTCAGTAGGCAAGCCGGCCTAAAGCTCTTTGACCTCAGCAACAACCTCTCAACTGCCTCCGACGCTGACACGGTGGTGAATGCGGTCGTTTCGGCGATACGTAGCCGTGTACCGGGCGCGGTTGAACAGGCGGAGAATCTCGATCCGATTGTTGTGGCTGCACTTCTCAATAATTCAAAGCGCTAACGTCTTTCGTGGTCAGAGCGAAATTGTGGATGAGCTCGTAATAGATCCCTAAATAGGGCCTTCTCACTATCGGCCAGTAAGGGCGGAAATTGACTATCACTGCGCTCCCACCGTGCCAGCCATTCACCACTCAGAAGCTGGTAGCGTTTATCGAGCGCGGCCCTCTGCGTTAGTGCAACGGTTGTGCTCTCTTTCGGCCCAACCCCGCACCCAAGTGCCACATGAAATCCTGCCACAAGTAAGGCTGCTCGGATTCCAGTAGAGGCCGAGTAGGTAAACAGAGTTGTCGTCTCCTTTTGGCAGAGGGCATACATACTCTTAAAGAATGCCAGGCTCCAAAGAGAGGGATTCGTTTTATACGAGAATGGATCGAAGAAAATAAGCTCAGGAAGAGGGGCCCGCTGCATGGTCTCTGCACAGTCCCCCTCCAAGAGCCTCCAGGTGATTGTTTCAGATTGGTTTTTCCAATCGCCACTCTTGAGGATCGCATGCGGTGCTGCGTGACGCATCTGAGCAAAGTAAAAGGGATTCTTCGCTGCCAGCCGTAGCGAGTCGAGATCGTTCTCGAAACTTACAATTCTAAGGGGAGCAAGTTCCGATTCTGTTGCTGCGACCGTTTCATACGCCTGTATTGCTGCCATCGCGTTCGTGGCTGCACCGAGC
>JAYVGZ010000478.1:0-4500 GCA_043771805.1 Pseudomonadota bacterium | reverse complement strand
CCCCTGTAGCTGCTCAGTACATGGGGGTGGATCTCAATGCGGCAACGACAGCCGTGAACATGTATTGGTGGAAGGGATTCACAGATCCCGTTTTGGATGAGCTTATACTCTCTGCAGTGCGGGAGAATCAGACATTACAGGCCTCCGTTGCTCGCGTGAATCAGGCTCGCGCTATTCAGCAGCAATCGCTGTTGAATCTTTTTCCTGTTGTCACGGCGAACGGCGATTTCACGCAGCAACGGTTTGGCTCGAAGGGCGCATTTGGTGGATTGGGTGGTGCATCTGGCGGCGGCAATACTCGAGGATTTGATGTTGGCGTCTACAATGCGGGCTTCGATGCAAGCTGGGAGATTGATATCTTTGGACGTGTTCGCCGTGGCTTAGAGCAATCAACCGGGGAGAGCGAGGCTGCTATTGCAGATCTGGAGGACTCGATTCGCGTTCTCGTATCCGAGGTAGCGCGTAACTATTTTGACCTCAAAGGAGCCCAGCTTCAGGCGACGGTAGCGCGTGAGAACGCGAAAAACCAAGAGCAGGTGGTAAACGTTGCCGAGGCGCTTTACAAAGGTGGGCAAACAACTGAGTTCGACGTTATGAGGGCCAAAGCGCTACTCTTTAGTACTTTGGCAACAGTAAGTCCGTTGGAGGCTGATGCTCGTATCGCCATGTACCGTATTGCGGTCCTGCTTGGGAAGCAGCCACATGAGTTAGTATCAAAGTTGGACATGCCTACCCCACTTCCCACTTACAATGGCCCTATCTCTTTAGGTGATCCTACCTCCTTAATACAGAGGCGCCCAGACGTGCGTGCTGCCGAGCGACGACTTGCTGCTGCTACTGCTGGAATAGGAGTCGCAAAGGGCGACTACTTCCCCAAGATCTCGTTTGTCGGCAACATATCTCTTCAATCAAGAAGTTGGCCGGGGCTACGCGAAAGTCCGGGATCAAGCTGGAGCTTCGGCCCAAGTATTACCTGGGCGGCGTTCAATATGGGGAGTGTCATTGCTCAGGTAGACGGAGCTGAGGCTGCTGCGAAAGAGGCAATGGCGCTTTATCAACAGTCTGTACTCACTGCCCTCGAGGATGTGGAAGGTTCATTAGCGCGATTTTCTGCGGTACGGCAGAGGCGCGATCTTTTAAAGCTCAGCGCAGAGCAGAGCGAGAAAGCTGTCCAGATTGCCCGTACTCAGTACGAAAACGGTTTAATAGATCTTTTGCCAGTGCTGGATGCGCAGAAAGCTGCGTTTACTTCACAGGAGCAGTTGGCTGTGAGCGACACTTCTCTGCTGACGTCACTCGTCTCGCTATACAAGGCGTTGAGCGGGGGTTGGGACGGTGCCGTTGCAGTGCCAGTTGGCGACGGTGTGCCAGAGCTTCAGTCGGTTAGCCAAAGCGCTTCTGAGCCAGCTCTCAAAGATGTTACCACATCGAGTTAGTTAATCGGACAAGTTAGTTACGAGAAGGAAGGCAGCGGTCTAAACAAGACCAAAGCCATACTTAGCACAATCATCGTGATAGCAATTGCAATGAAGTTAACGACCGTAAAGACGAGCTGCTTTTCTACTGGGATGGATAGCATTTTGCTGGTGCCTTTATAGAAGATGAACAGCCCATAAAATCCCAACAATGCGGCGAGCGTTCCCACGATCGGTAGGATTGCGAGGAGTCCGCCAACGAATCCAGGCGTCATTGAGTAAATCATCAATGCGCCTGCCTTATTGAAATCAGCACTTCCACCAAATTTTGGTGACACTAGGGTGGTTACCCAGGTAGATGCCATGATCGCGAGGGGAGAAAAAATGCACTGGACCAGTAAGAAAACAAGGGACTGGAAGAAGGGGGTAGTAAACGTACCGAGGGGCGTTGCCACACCGATAAAGGCTGACGAAACAAATGAGCACAAAGCCCCCGCTACAATAAAAGGAAGGGCGTATGTGAGTAATAGCTGTTTAAAATTCGGCAGTTCGATTGAAATAGTATCCCAGCACTCTGCAGGTGCGGTAAGAATGAGCTTTGCTCGGGCAGCGAGGGCGGCAAAATCGAAGGGGAGTTGTTGGTTGTTCATACGCCGAACCGTACTCCAGAAGGTAACGTAAAGGGAAGGAGTTGGCGTACTCTCTTGGGAAGGGTTGCTTCTCTTGTCTTGCAGTGACAGATTTAGGCACTATGCGCAACGTAGCTGTAGCCGCCGCCGCACTCAATCAAACGCCGATTGCGTGGATAGAGAATGTCAAAAATATTGTGACAGCCGTGCGACAGGCCCGCACGCTTAAGGCCCAAGTCCTTTGCTTGCCTGAACTTTGCATCACGGGATACGGTTGCGAGGATGCATTCCACTCTCCTGGCCTACTCTCGATGGCCCTCGATCGTCTCTTCGAAGTTGCGAAAGAATGTAGCGGAATGGTGGTGAACGTTGGCCTTCCTCTTGAGGTTGGAGGTGCCGTCTTCAATGTCGTATGCGTAATCGTCGACGCGCAGGTGACAGGTTTCGTGGCCAAGAAAAACTTAGCTGGCGATGGGCTGCATTATGAGCCTCGATGGTTTAAACCGTGGCCACGAGGTGTTGTAACCTCGGTAGAAATTCGAGGCGTGAGCTATCCTGTAGGCGACCTCCTTTTCGATATTGATGGTATCAAGATTGGCTTTGAAATCTGCGAAGATGCATGGGTTGGCGACCGAGCCGGAATTGATTTAGCGGCTAACGGAGCAGACATAATTCTCAATCCGAGCGCGAGCCATTTTGCGTTTGGTAAACACGAAATTCGAAAAAGATTTGTACAGGAAGGCTCCCGATCTTTTGGGGTTACCTACCTGTATGCGAATTTACTTGGCTGCGAGTCCGGGCGCATTATTTTCGACGGCGATACATTAGTAGCGGCGAACGGAGAGCTCGTTGCGCGTGGCCCACGATTCTCTTATCAAGACGTTGTAGTGGTTGCGGCAACTGTGGATGTAGATCGTACTCGATTGTCCCGCTATCGACAGGCGAGCTTTGTTCCGCAGCTTACCCATGATGGTCGATGTGTTACCATTTCGGGGATCAAGCTAGGTGGGGAAGGCACCTCGAAAGAATTCATTCCTGCCGAATGGGAAGGTAGCAAAGAGCTAAAGCACGAAGAATTTTGGAGAGCCGTCGCGTTAGGGCTCTTTGATTACGTGAGGAAGAGCCACAGTCAGGGTTTCGTTGTTTCGTTAAGCGGCGGAGTTGATTCGAGTGCAGCGAGCTGCCTCGTGTCACTGATGGTCCACTCGGCCGTAAGAGAGTTAGGTAAAAAGGGCTTCAAAGAGAAACTTCCCTTCACTTCGTCTGCGAAATCCAACGCCCAGTTGATTCACCAGCTCCTGGCTTGTGTTTACCAGGGTACTGAGAATAGTTCGGCCATTACGCGAACTGCGGCCCAAGAGGTCGCACGAGAACTCGGGGCAACCTTTATAGACCTCAACATCTCCGATCTCGTGGCTGGCTATGAAGCGCTGATATCCAAGGCGACTGGCACGAAGTTGACCTGGAAAGAGCATGATATAGCGCGGCAGAATATTCAGGCTCGGGTACGTTCACCCTCTGCGTGGTTGATAGCAAATCTTAGGGGTGCCCTTCTTCTTAGCACGAGTAATCGTAGCGAAGCGGCCGTCGGATATACGACAATGGACGGAGATAGCAGCGGAGGTTTGAGTCCGTTAGGCGGCATCGATAAGGCTTACCTGCGCGAGTGGTTGCGGTGGCTAGAAACATCGGGGCCAGCGGATATCGCACAAAAGTATCCAAGTCTTCGACTGGTCAACGCGCAGGCGCCCACTGCGGAGCTCCGACCGCTGAAGGAGAAGCAGACTGATGAGGGTGATCTGATGCCCTACAGGGTGCTTGATAAAGTTGAGCGTTATGCCGTTCGCGATCGGTGTTTGCCGACGGAAGTTTTCTTCAAGATTACCAGTGACTTTTCTAGCGAATACGAGCGAGCAGATTTATCGCGCTGGACTGCTCGTTTTTTTACGTTGTGGAGTGCGAATCAGTGGAAGCGAGAGCGATATGCACCGTCTTTCCATCTAGATGATGAAAATGTGGACCCCAAAACCTGGTGTCGCTTTCCAATTCTTTCGGGCGGATACAAAGAGGAGCTGCGTGAACTTGCGCGGTTACGATAGGGGCAAGGTATGACAGTGGCGAAAGCATCTGACCGAGTCGCGCTTTACGGGGGATCATTTGACCCGCCGCATAATGGCCACCTGGCGACAGTGGCACTGCTGTTGAACTCACAAGTAGTTGACCGAGTGATCATTGTTCCGAGTGGTGAGCGACCAGATAAAAAGAAAGCGACTGCGACAGCGGATCGGCTAGCTATGACCCGAATCGCTGTGGCTGAGGCGTTTCCGAATGATGCACGAGTATCTGTTAGTGATGTACATGCGATGGGAACGGTTGGTTATGGGACAATTAACGTTCTCGACTATATGCGTACAAAGGAATCACAGGCGGAATTTTTGGTCACCATTGGATCAGAG
>JAYVGZ010000477.1:0-19920 GCA_043771805.1 Pseudomonadota bacterium | reverse complement strand
GTCATCCTTCTTGCACGACCCACACCGGCCGAGCTACTGAAATGCATCGCACTCAATGGGCACGCAGGGGAGTCAGGCTCGATAATTTCACATGAGCTCACACACCGGCTTCAATTTCGATTCTCTCTCGGGATGCTCAGTGGACTACCCCAGTTCCTTAGGAGTTACGTCGCACTGAATGGTGTCGTTTTGGCAGGTTGGGCCACCGGGGGCGCGCTGTACTCAACAACGGGGCCCGTGAGTGTGCCACTTGCCGCTGCCGTTACGATCTTCGCCTTATACAAGACCTGGCAGTGCCTGAAAAAAATTGATGAGGTTGATAGGGTGTCTTCACGAACCAACGCATTCGCGCTCGAAGCGCATGCCTATCTCAGTCAATTGCTCTCATCTCACAACCGCACCAATCGAATTCGGATATATAGATAAGTTGCGAGATACCTTTTTTGATGAATCATACCTCATTCCGGCTCTAACTAGCATGATTGCATCAGACTACGGTCGTGGAGAGGAAGACCTCCATTATGTAGAAAATGCGTTAGGTCACATCTCTGATTTAACGCTTTTGGGGGCACCCCAAGCGAGGCTCGCCCGCCTGGTATATAAGGCCCGTTTCAAGTTGAATACCCGCAGCTACTCAACGCTCGAGGCGTATGCTCAACAAATCTGGGGAGAGTATGAGTGTCCCCGACTTCTACTCGCTCAGAGCAGCGTACGAGACGCCCTTGCACTGTGTCATACCATTGAGCATCTTACGACGTACCGAAAAGTTGCCGATATTACTCGTCGCGAGATTGATAGGTTCAGATAAAGGACGCTACCTTGGTGATCTCGATTCCGTACAGACAGGGGGGAGAGATGCGAAGGTCCGCCGAGCAGGAATGCTCGTGTTCGTCTCAATGTGAGCATGAAAAAGTTTATTCATATCCTCACTCAGTGCAATTCTCCATGCCCTTTTAAAGAAACAGAATGTAAAGGGCATTCTTCTCCACAATCGAGGTAAAGTTGAATTGATTGCGTCTGGCGCGTCCGCAGGCTCATGCATTGGGCCCAGATAGCAAGCGATCTTGCAATTCGTTGGCCTAATTGTCCCCTCGATTGAGGCTTAGGTTAGACAACCTTGCGCTACTTGTTCGTATGTGAGATCAGACTCGAGGTTCATTCAAGAGATAACCATGGAACATCTTTTTACACCCCTTAAAGTTGGCGATCTTGAAATTTCAAATCGAATTGTTTTGGCACCGCTCACCCGTACCCGCGCCGTAGATAACCGAACTCCAAATCCACTCATGGCGGAGTACTATGCGCAACGCTCCTCGGCCGGCTTGATAATTTCGGAGGCCACAAGCGTCTCCCACACTGGTGTTGGATATCCGCGAACCCCAGGGATCTGGTCGGATGGTCAGGTTGACGGTTGGAGAATGGTCACCAAAGCGGTGCACGACCGCGGTGGAAGAATGTTCCTCCAACTTTGGCATGTCGGCCGGATGTCTGATCCTCTCTATCTCGATGGAGCTCTTCCTGTTGCGCCAAGCGCTATCGCGCCGAAAGGGCACGTAAGCTTAGTAAGACCCGCGAAGCCTTTCGTTACACCTCGCGCCCTTGAGCATGCAGAGATCGCCGGTATCGTGGAGGCTTACAGGAAAGGTGCGGAGAATGCGAAGGCAGCTGGTTTTGATGGAGTTGAGATACATGGAGCTAATGGCTATCTACTCGACCAATTTCTACAGGACAGTGCAAATCAACGTTCGGACGAATACGGTGGGTCAGTAGAAAACCGAGCACGATTGATGCTTGAGGTTACTGATGCTGTCATCTCTGAGTGGGGAGCAGGCCGGGTTGGAATGCATTTGGCGCCCCGTGGGGATGCACATGATATGGGAGACTCAGATCCGTTAGCCACCTTTACCTACGTAGCCCGAGAGCTAGGGAAGCGTAAGATTGCCTTTATCTGTGCCAGAGAATCACTCGGCCCAAATAGATTTGGCCCTGCTCTAAAGAGCGCGTTCGGTGGTGTCTACATTGCGAACGAAGGTTTTACGAAAGAGAGTGCGGAGCAGGTTATTTCCTCAGGGGAGGCCGATGCCGTCGCTTTCGGTAAGCTTTTTATCGCAAACCCAGATCTTCCTGAACGGTTTAGAGGGAACTCAGATCTTAATGCTCCAGACCCTTCTACTTTTTATGCTCCAGATGCCGAGGGGTATACCGATTATCCGGTGCTCCGAGAACCCTAAAGTGAATACGAGTTGCTGCAACGATGCCTACAACTTAGAACTTTCTTGTCGTGGAACGGTTCCCTCGAGCCAGACTGAGAAACCAGATAGCTCACTACTTCTCATCTCGTATTGGATTAAATAGAGTCATGTCCCCGCCCCTTGATTGCCCCTGAACCAAGAGACATCAGTAAAAGAAGCCAGGCCAACGAGAGGGAAACGCCATATCGAAAAACGAGCTGGAAAACTGTCGCCGCCGGGAGATCGAGTAGGTAACGAACAGAATCTCCGAGGAACCATTCACCCCGGAAAACGATGATCCCAAGCAGAGAAAACAGAAGGTACATAGAAATGATGTGGACGATGAGACAGGTGGTAGCATGACGCCAGGCCCCCCAAAGGGCGATTACGCCGGCGAGCCCGGAAATAAAGCCGATGCCTGCAATTAATGCGGCTACGATGACAGGGTTAAGTGACCAATCCGGCGCACCATTTACCGGTGGATGCAGATTCAGGTATTCGTTGAGGTCGTGCCCGGACATACCGAAGATCCGCTGACCTGTTGATTGCTCAAAAACGAATAATGAGCAGAACCAAAGAACATACACTAGTATTATAGGCCGGATCATCTCATGAATCTCAAAATGTTTTCACTAGCAATTCCTGAACTGCCCGCGAGTAGTCTCTATTCAAAGCTACGCGAATGAATCACCCCTTATTGCCCTCAAAGATCGCGCGCAGCTCTGTTTGCCTCTCGAGATTACTAGCGACGAAACTTTGAAAATTTGGACTAGCAGGTCTTTAACGAGATGCGATTTGCTAACCTATAGAGCTCCTTGCAAAACAAGAGGCTTGCGGTGTCGACTTATTGGGCAATCCAGAAGCTTCTTTAAAGCCTTTCATTGCGCACTTTCATACTATTAGTTTGACTTGATTCAAAGACAGGGGTGTTTGGTTCAAATTTGACCCAAAGAGCCGGCAGTTTGTAAGAGAGTATGTCCGGTCCGACCGTGGACTGCACACGGGAGCAGTGGACGGAGTGACTACCCTTAGCACCCTCAGGCCACCCTCGCTCCCTCCCTCACTACTTTTCACTTAAATTCCAAACCGGGGAAAACGTCCCCTCCCGCGGCAACTCAAGCACTTTCTTTATCCGACGAATATACGCCTGACTAGCCGGATCCGCCTCTGCTTCCCTAAAATGCTCCAATGCCCCTTCGAGATCGCCCTCCTCGAACCGCTTCAACCCCTCGCAGTAACTTAGGAGGGTCTCTATCTCCCGCGCATTAACCACCGCATCAAGCGGCTGCCATACCCTTACTACATTCCGTTTTCCCACAACCGTGATGTCACCGATCTTCCGCCACGTAACCCCGTCAATCGCACTTTCACGCGTGGCATCAGTAACAAGCACCTGACTCCCGAAAACCTTATTCGCTCCTTCTAGCCGCGACGCTAGGTTCGCCGCGTCACCGATAATTGTATAGTTGAAGCGAGTGCTTGAGCCGAAATTTCCTACAGTGACGACTCCCGTATTGAGTCCGACCCGCATCTTTACCACCGCCCCGTAGGTGCTCATGAAATAATCAGCAAGCTCATGTAGTCGTCGCTGGCAAGCCAGCGCTACTTTTACCGCTCGTTGATGGTGGTCCGGTATCGATAAGGGCGCATTCCAGAAAGCGATGATCGCGTCACCTTCATACTTATCAATAGTTCCGCCTGACTTAAGGATGATATCAGTCATTTCAGAGAGAAACTTATTAAGGAACTGAACGAGTTTTGCGGGCTCCATCGACTCTGAGAGAGACGTAAATCCAGCGATATCGCTAAAAAAAATCGATAGGTCTCGTCTTTCGCCGCCTAACGAGAGAGTTGTTGGATCTGCCACGATTTTTTCAATGACTTCAGGTGTTACGTAGTACTGAAAAGCACTTCTAATGAATCTGTGTTGCTTTCCTTCAAGTTGGTACTGAAAGGCAACCGAAGCGATAGTGGCGAGTACCATCGAAACCATCGGATTCACCAACGGCAACCAGTACCCAAGATCCCCTACTCCAAAACATACCCCCACCCAGACTACGAATAGAAAAGCCAACATCACCATCTGAAAGCGAATGAAGTACATGCTCGTGGCGATGACCAGAGCGAGCGCAATTGCACCCGCTAGAACTGCCACACTGTAGGGAACCTCTCTCAGAAAATCAGCGTGAAGCAAGTTGTCGAATGTCGTAGCGTGCATCTCGACCCCGGGATACACCCCAGGAAAAGGGCCAGGTCGGAAGTCAAGTAGCCCTGGTGCTAGGCCACCAAGGAAAACGAAGGAATCCTTGAACTCCGCGGGGTCTACGAGAGGGGGCTTGCCTTCGCTAATCCGAACACCACTCGTAATGATCGCATCTGCAGTGAACCATGGATAGGTGTTCGCTGGCCCCCTAAACCTAAGCAAGTATTTTCCACTCTCATCAGTAGCCTTCGCGAGAGCGGGAGCAATATCGCTGTCGGGGTACATGAAATGATAAAATGAGAACGGCAATGTCAGAACTGGAGTTTGGTGCACAAAAGAGCCGGGAGCGACTCGCCGAAAAATCCTATCTTCATCTGCCTCTTCGTTGACACTTCCAACTGCAGCACTAACTCGAAGAAGTTCAGGAACTGGAAGCGAGACTCCCTTGAAGGTACGCGCCCCTACACCTGACAGGTACTTTTCAGCGAAGGGGCGCTGCTCTAATTGTTTTGCCTGAAAAGCAGCCATTCCCCCCGTCTCAAGCGGCCCCTGCTCCTTCGCATTCAGTGAAAGTGATTGGATGACTGGTATCGAGCCAACAATACCGTCCGCAAAAGCCTGATCATCTCCGACCTGGCTGTTGTTCTCGGTGAAGAGCAGGTCAAACGCAACGCCTTTTGCCCCGGCATGCTTGAGGAAGTCGATTATTGGTGTGTACAGCGATCGTGGCCAAGGCCAGTAAATCTTCTCGTCTTGGGCGAATCGATCGATCGACGCTTGGTCGATCATGATTAATTTAATTCGGGGATCTGGTCGGACGTTCGCTGAGATAGCACGAATTCGCCAATCCCACGTCTTACTCTCAAAATCGCCAAGAAATTCCAGTCGTAGCGCTACGGCTGTGAGGGCAGTAAAAACGCTCCAAATTACTAATGAGGCAACTGCCTTTGTCTTTCTGCGCTTTTCGGAAGCCAAGCCCGTTCACCTCAACAGAGAGTAGTGGCGGATATTTCAACTACATTGAAATCAATCATCGCACGATCGCGGAAAAGCGCGCGGCCCTAACGGCGGATAGCGGCAGTGGTGGATTTGGCATCGCAAAATCGTCCTCTAATTCATCCACTCGGTTGCCGGGTGATGGATGGGTTGCATACCAACCTCCTCCATCAGCATTTGTGCGCTTTTCAAGGATTTCAAGCACCCGTACTAGTGCTTTAGGATCGTAGCCTGCTCTCTGTAGCAGCTCTGCTGCATAAAGATCTGCCTCGTACTCCTGACTCCGATCAAACCCCTTGGTTAAAAGCTTATCGACTACACCGGTAACACTATCCTCAAAGAGACTCGTAATTGGGGCAAGATCTACGGAGCTTGAAGTATTACTCTTGGCGATTGAGACTCCCGCCGAGGTGACATCGGCAATTGCTGAGAAGAGATTACTGTTTGAGATGGCATTCGCTCCGTGACGCTTTACGACATGCGCTACTTCGTGCGCGAGCACAGCGGCCAAGCCATCTTCATCAGGAATCTCTTTTAAAAACCCAGTCGAAATGAATACAAAACCACCAGGGGCGGACATCGCATTTACCTCAGGCGAGTCAACGACAATGAAGTGATAACCACCGAACGTCTCGGGTAGCTCAGATACCCCTGCTACAATAGCCCCCACTCGATTGACGTACTGAATAAGCTCAGTCGACGATACTGGCGAGAACCTTGCAAACAGTTGGGCTGATACGGCCCTTCCCAGGTAGTACTCCTGTTCTGGAGTTAACGACTCCTGCGCTTTAATTAATTTTCCACCTGCGCCCAGAACACTATCAACTTGGGAGGAATTCACGTATCCCGTCTCTGCGAGCACCCTCGAAGTAATCTGCTTGAAGGCCGCACTCTGACACCCGAAGAAGCAGCTCGATGCCGAGATTAATAGGAGAAGAGAGTAGAAGCCGCGCTTGTGAATTGACGTCATCCTTGAAGTCCCCCTGCCCCAACGAATACCTCTACCTCACGTGAAGTTACCCGGCATTGACGCTCGACTTTATCAACTAAGTCAAACCGCGCTGCAACCGCGCTCCGTCTATATTGCTCCTCAATCTCTTTGCTAAATCCTTTTCCGGCGAGCACTACATCTGACTCATCAGCTAGGATCTTCGCCGCACCTTTGCCCGATAGCACCACGCGGGTTGTCGTTACCGCGGCAAGAGGAAGGAAGCCAGCTTTACCTTTCACCTGAACCTGAGCCCATCCGTTATCCTCGGAAATAACAGAAATCAGATCGCCGTAACGAACACCAGACACGGCAGCAGAATAAAAGACTGGTTTTACTCTCACAGAGGATTCGCGAACCTGCACCCAGCGCTGCTCAGAGACCGCAACGCCGTACGGAAGAAACACGAACGCGACTAATGTTTTCAAGAGAACGGCTCGGCACCGAATGTATTGCATAACCCCCCAGGCAAGGATTGGCGTATCAGGGGGTCAACATCCCCCCAGGTTCAGCAGGGTACTAAAAGCTAGCGCCATAGAACAGAGCTCAAGAGGCCCCTGGGGTGATAAATAACGCGACTTTTGACACGCTCAAACATCCCGCTCGGTAGATTTTGGTACTACTTTGATGGAACAGTCCATAGCTTGCCGCTAGCTGTGAGGAACATTTTCTTCATCTCGTCCAAATTGAAGGGTCGGGAGCCTATTCGGCCAAAAACACTCACTTGATGGCCCGTTTCGTCGGCGGCCCTATCTCGGTCGAGCGGTTTTGAAATACTCTGAGCTGGGCCTCCCAGGTGTTTAGTCGCAATAACTGCCGGCTTTACAGCAGGCGAAAAGCCGTAAAATCCGGGGACTCTCTCGGGGTCAGTAAGCTGTAAGAGGACTAAGCCATTACTTCCGTCCGCGATATAACCGATGAGACTTGCATTCGTGGTCGCTACCTTAATATCACTAGTATCGTTAATGCGCCCCTCATCGGAATACTTCATGTACACGAATGGGTGCTCTGGCCGTTCGATATCAACGATGACAACACCTTCCTTACCGCCAGCAACATAGGCATAGGTACGCGCAACATAAACGTTCCTAGCATCAGGCAATGAGATGGTCCCAGAGGATACAATATGAGGAGTCTCAGGGTGGGTGATATCAACCACCTTGAAGCCGTCTGCATCCGTCATAAATGCATAGCGGAGCTGAATCGCGACGGCAGTTGGTTTGTTAGCTGGCCAGGTACTTTCAATTTTTGGGGAGAGAGGATCTTGGAGACTGACCACTACGACCTTGTCTTCAGTTCCGATAAAAGCACGGGCACCTGCGAGAGTTATGTTTCGCGCACCGGTGAGAACACCCCCCTCATTCCATGTAAGCGCGCGATCAAGGAAGTTGTTGCGCGGTTCGCCATCTTGGAGAGTGTCAACGTTCACCACTATCAAACCTTCCTCCGCATCGGAGATGAACGCGTAGTGGTAAATCGCATGCATCGGCTGCTCGAGATTCTCGGGCAGCTGCTCCTTGAATGGGGCCACTGGCATATTCGTCGGCAGGGCTAGGCCAGTCGCATTTTTGCACGGAACATGGGTATCTTGCCCCAGCGGAGAAATTGGGCTCGTTACAATCCTTTCTGAGAAGCCCTTATTGGCGATGTTTGCGATATCGTAAACACGGAAGCCAGCTTCGCCTGCTACTGTGTAAAGGTACTCGCCACGCATCTGTACCACGTTAGTAGAGCCACCCTCACCGTGATGGCGATGGCTCGTTTGAAGCTCCATTCCATTATCCTGGTGCTGCTTGTAGTAGTCCGGGTAAGCATACCTATGGAGGTAACTCCCGATCACTGCCTGTGGCTCATCCCACTCGGTTACCTGCACAGCCTCAAGCCCTGCTTCTCCGGTACCAATGTAGGTGTAGTACCCCATGAAGTTAACGAAGTTTGTTCCAAGGAGAAGAAGTTGCGCCATGATGGCGTTGTTGTCGTTCTCTTTTGAAACATGGCAATCGTTACACTGCTTTGTTTCAGTAGTTCGAACTGTATGCGGGAAATGCGGCGCAAAGGCCTGCGAGCTGTAGCCACCGGCTGATGTCGGAGGCTGCTGAATGTATATCTTTTGTCGATTTGTATCAGTAGAACTCAAAATCAGAGCGCTCGACGACCGAACCGGGACGATCTTACCGTTCTTAGCTGGGCCATGTTTTCCGAGCTGATACATATCATCGCGTGCAACTTGAGGGTTGTAGGACGCCCAGTTTCTCGTTTCCTTCCCGTCATAATGGATTGAAGGCTTCTTCCAGTTTGCTTGAATAGGGAGATGACATCCACCGCACGATGTTGCCCACGAGCTGTGGCAAGCGAAACACGACATCTCACTATTCGGATGAGCTAATTTCTTCTCTGAGTCTTTTGAATCGACCTGTTGAGGGGTCGCAACCTTTAAACTGACCTCCTCAACCCCGCTCGACGTCACCGAGGTACTCTCCGACAGCTTGAGAGTCATCTTGGCCTTGGCAGATCGTGGGTTGTAGTCGGAGCTCTTCGGATCGACCGAGTCTCTTACCTGCTTCACGCGCCACTCAAGCCCACGCGTCATTGCGGAACGTTGATACAAACCATCAGGCTTCCAGATAAATTGCTGCTCACCGAATGGTGTTCTCTTCATAGATAGATCGTGACCACCCTCGGGGGCGGCCGGGCCTGAAGTCTTTAGTGAGGCGCGCTTAGTGGCGGTGCCGTGACAGTCCTCGCACCCGATCTCTACTGCTTGGGCAACCTCTCCGTAAATGTTGCCATCTCCGTGTCCATCTTGACCAAAGTGGCAGTCAACGCAGTGCATTCCAAAGTCTACGTGGATATCACGCATGTGCACCGCCTTCTTGAACTTCTGCGGATCATCAACTGAAACTTCTTTCCCAGCACTATCAAGGAGGTTCCCTTTGCGATCTCGCTTGTAGATCGCTCGGAAGTTCCATCCATGGCCATGATAATCAGCGAACTGGGTGGTGTTTAGTTTTGGGTTAAGCTCACTTACGCGTTTGAGGAAATCAACATCTGTCCACTTACCTCGCGCAGCAGCTTCTTCCGGATTATGTTCAAGTGAGGTGTAAAGTTCATCAATTGACGGATACTTCTGCTTCTCTGGCCACATAGCGGGCGCATCACTCTCGTAGTCCCACATCGTGTAACCGAGAAACGAGTTTACGAACATATTCGGCTGATGCATGTGGCACACCATGCATTGACTGGTGGGGATAGAGCGTGTGAAGACGTGCTTGAGAGGGTGACCCTCCTCGTCCTTTGGAATAGTAGGATCTGACGTAACGCTCTTCCCCTCATGTCCGAATTTTGCATACGGTCCCGAGTGAAGAGTGTCTCGATCGTTGGCGTAGATCGAGTGGCACGATGTACAACCACTACTGCGGTAATCTCCCGGATGGTCGTTAGTTCCAAGGAAGCTCAGATGCGGATCGTTTAATCGCGTCTTATGGATGTTGATCACGGGAACAGCGATACGAGCACCAGTGCCTGGCCCACGATTAGATGCCTTAACATCGGGCCTACCTGAATCTTCAAGCGGGTTCGGCAAACCAACTTCCGCGAACTGTGATTTGATAAAGAACCCGCCTCGCTCAAATATTCGAAAGATGTCCGCAGGAGGAAGAACTTCCCACGTCGGCATCGGAAGAAGCTTCTCAAGAGCTCCACGAGCTTTCATCTCGTCGGTAAGTGGACGCCCATCGTGCAATACGCTCGCAGGCTCACCATCCTCGGTATAGTTCTCTCCGAGCACGTAACGCTTGTAAGGTAGAATGCCATTGTTGTAGGCAGCCCCGCCCCACAACATGGCGGAGGTGGTCATAAGGCTCTTCTTTACGGCACTCACAATCTGAGAGTGACACCCACCGCACGACTCAGGCGCTGCTCGGAGGTCGCCTGGATTGATGAAGCGCACGAATTCGACAGGCTCTTGTAGGAGTGATGAATAGGAATGTTTTGGATTTGCGGTCGAAGGCCAGTTTTCGGGATGCTTCGGCTGAACATGTGCTTCTTTAGACGCCGCAATGTACTCAGGCGAGCTCGGTAACATGCTTTGCCCCCGCACGCTCGCATCACCACCATGGCACTCCGCGCAGCCTACATGGACGGCAGGGTTTTCGTGCATCGACGGCGCATCGGTTTTTACGTGACAGTCGACGCACCCAACACTTGTCTCACGCTCTCTTTCCTCAGAACCCCATGGTTGAAGGACGTTCTCATATTTCTCCCCTCCTTTCTCCCCTCCTTTCTCCTCTGCGGAGATCGGCAAGATACAGAGAGAAAGAATAAGCGCGACAACCAGAGATCTTACAAGCATGTGCTGATTTCGCATCGTATTAGTACTGAAGAATTAAATTGGTAAATAGGCTGTAGAGTAGCTCATCTCCGAAAAGGTTCTTGGTTGCCCCGGATGGAACAAGACAAGAAGCGCCTGCTCTGACCTGAACGTTGTTGTTCAAGAATGGGCGGTACAAGATACCTGTCGAGAGGTCATACCCAATATTTCTGCCGAAGCTGCCGTCTTGCCTCACGACTTCTAACGGGCCCACCTGATCGAACTGCAGGAAGCTTACGTTGTTGATCAGTCGAAGTTCGGGAAGAATTTCAAAATCGATGCCAGCATTGTAGAGACGCAATCCAGGGTTCACGAAGTTCGATTGTCCTTCCTCTTTACCCGGGCGGAAGTTTGGTAAGAGGCTATTTCGGTTCGTCAAATTAGTGATTCCCCCACCGATGAGTGGTATCGACTGCCGTTGCCAGAAAGAAAGATCGCCACCAGCAAAGTTAGGGCTGTCGATAATCGAATCGAACCCTTGTGCTCTCCCGTCGTAAGGGTCTTTGTCACCCGATGACCAAAAATATGACGCCCGCAGACGGACCCAGTCGATATCGTACGAGAACTCTTGGGCAAACATTGCTGCCTGAATAGAGGTACGCCTGTTAGCGATTGCGTTGTGACTTTCAGAGCCCGTCACGTAGTAAAATTGGGTTGTGGTATTAACCCGCCCTACGTGTCCGTCCCCAGCAAGCCCGAAGTACGTTGAATAGATATTCTTAGCTCGCTGGTCTCCGATCGCCGCTGGACGGACGAGGATATTGTTCTCGTTGTAGTGGAAATTCTGATCTCCAGCCTGATCTTCTCTGTGCACGACCGACATCTGAACGGTGTGTCCGACAAATAACGCATCCTGTTGGAATACGTTAGCAACAAAAACATCCTCGTAGCGGTCCCGAAACATCGTGTTTACGCCAGAGTTCGTATCTTTATCGAGCCGCGAGAACCAAGCGACGTTAAACTGCAGCTTGTTGTTGTCGTAATTGCCGAACAGGCGGATGCCCGGTTGGTTGTCGTTAAAGAGGAACCCACGAAAATCAGAATTGAATTGTTGAATACCAAGACGAGAAGAGACGAAGTCGTAACGATCTGAAAGGTTGCTGAGGTGCACGTCAGCAAAGAGCTCTTGGAAGCCTACAAAGTTATCATTACGAATATTTCCGCTACCCGGATCAGCCCGGAGCGCACCATCTTCCTGAGCCTCTACATGGTTGAAGTTGAAAATCGGCACCACACGAAATTCGTACTCTGGCGGCTTGAAAGAAGTGTTTCCCCGTATCAGCGCAAAGGAAGTAATCAAGTTCTCTACAAACATGAATTGCCGACCGCCACCGAATGTATCGTTACTGTTCGGCTTGTTGGTTGAGGCAAATCCCACTGGAACTGGGAGGTTACGATTCTCGACCAGAGAGTCGGAGATAATTGAGGTTTCAAAGAACCACTCATGACCCGGCTCACCGAAAACAGGAATGTCTGCTTTGAGAATATTTTGGTTGTACGGATCGAACCACTTCCCAGCGTAGAACATCCGCCATCGGTCTGGAATTGCAACAAAGCCCGATGCCGAACTCTCTATTTTCTGAATTGACTCATAGACGTACCCAGGAAAGTCAGGTGTATTCTGCCCTGGAATCTTTCTTGGAAATCCTTCTTTGGGTACGGGCTGTCCATGCCTCGGGTCGACTACCTCAACCGGTGAACGTGCCGCAGACTCCTCGGACACAGAGGCCTGAATGGGTTCCGCCTCTCCACCCTCCTCGTGCGGAACTTCTCCGACAGTCACGGTCTGTTCTGGCGCAAGGGATTCATTCTCGGCCCAGCAAGGACCTGCTCCAAGCAACACGCACCCAGAGAGCAGTATGCTAACAACTTGTTTCATGGAGCCTAGAATCCTTCACAAACATTTTGTTCGTTACTACCTGAAAACGGAGCCTCGGGGCAGTTGACATACCTCAAGGATCTATCATCGCCCGGAAGAGGAACCTTATCTGATCGAATGGCAACTGGTGCGTTAAAGCCCAATAAAGGATCTCCAACATCGGGGTGCCCCGCAAAATCAAGTCCCTTTCGACTGGCACCGAGGAATGCGACCATATCGTCTTGATCGATTCCGTCCCCACTCACGCCGATAGCGCCAATTAATACGTTGCCTCGGTAAAGCGGAACTGCACCAGCGAATATTTGAATGCCGTTGCGAACTCTTCGACCGAATGCCGGAGCTGTACCACAATTATCAGGAACCGATTGTGGAGGGTTCACAGGAATTCCGAGCGGCTGAGCAAGCCCTGCAATGACTATATCGAGTTGCAAACCTGTATTGAATGGACTCCAGGTGCGTCCGGCCGCTGATCCTGGGAACGGAAGAGAGAACGGCCCGTTCGCGGTTCCATTTATTCCGTCCAAAAAGAAAGGCCGTGCCAAATTTCCGATCGAGCGGTCTGAAAATGCTATCGAACCATCAAGAGCGAGCCCTTGCGTAAATCGCGAGAACTCCGCGGCGTAGTTCTTAGAGAAGAACGCGCCTGACTGCTGAGCTGCCTGCGAAAGCACCGCTCCAGCATCCGCAGAGCTGAGGAGCGCTGAAGCCCGCGCTTTCTGTAACGATACATCAATGCCAAACACAGGAGCGTCATCAGAGCGCGTAAACCCCAGCGGATTTCCGAGGTGATCAACTATCCAGATGGAGACCCGCACGGGCGTGTCTCGCGGCGTTCGAATTCCAGCTCTGGCTCTTCGTGCTGTAAGCAAGCCTGAGTCAAGTAAGGCCTCGACCTCAGCGGCTTGAAGCTGTGCTCCCTTACCTACCGCGGGCCCCGCTCGAGACGGAAAGCGCGAGTTCCCCGCTCCGTCCACTAAAATAGCAGCGGGAGCTCCGGCACGCGCTGACTTTGCAACACCTGAACTTGGGTCTCCAAACTGCGATCCAGCGCGAATGACAGCGTCTGCGTAAAAAGTCTCTCCCCGCAATTCAGTATCATCGAGAGCATCGAGTTCAGCAGGAAGAGGCTGTAAGTCGTTGTAGCCGAGGTCAGCAAATCGAAACGAGCGCCCCGCAACAAAGATATTGTCACCAACTATTTCAGCGGGTGCTTCAAAGCCGATACTTGCTGCGAGCGCAACTCGCTCCTCGGGAAGATCATCAACATCTGAGACGTCTCGATCTACGGTGTACAAGCCATCGAATTCAACACCGATACCACCAACCAGGTCGCCGTTTTTATACAAAGGCAGCCCACCTGGATCCGCAGACAATCCAAGCGGAAGGGGCCGAGGACCGATAGACCCGCCTGCCGCCGGTTTGGAACCAAACGGAATGCCGCGAGTAAAGCTCGGATTGAGAACTGTCACGTCGCCGCAGATCAACTGCGAAAACTGAACGCCAAAAAGGGGGCCTCCCGGTTGATCGGTTTGTCCTGGAAGGAAATTCTCCTGCACGATCTGACTGGCGGTACGGGTTGAAAATGCATTTCCTTGGCTACTGAGGTAGGCACCTGTACCAGCCTTCGAGATCGCTGCAATCGTAACCGGCACTGCTAGCCCCTCTAGGATTCCCTGGGCAGCAATTTGGCCGTTGATTGTAGTGGACGTGGGGGCGCCTGCCATCTGGTAAATTGCTAAAACATTTCCTACTCGGTCAACCACGACAAATGTTCCGGCGATCCCAAGCTGGCGCGTTGCTGTTTTAGCCTGACGTAGTACCCGAGTAACATCGGCTGTGCTCAAACTTTGATTCGCACACGTACCATCACAACTGAAATTCGCAGAATCGGAACCACCGCTTTGCTCACCTCCATTTCCACCACCCCCGCCACCACAGCCGCTGGACGCAACCACAGCTGAAGCAAGAATAGAAGCTCTGATGCCCTTCCAACTGAGAGAACCGTTACCAAGGAGCGTAGGTATCATGAAAACAAAATCCCGTAAGTTGACGTAGGCTACTACTACCTTCTCTTTATTCGGTCTCTATCGACCCTGAATGAGGGAGAGATAATCGGCGATAGATTTCTTCTTTTCGTACGGAAAGCCAAGAGCATCATGATAGGAATGACACATCATGCAGTCAGATTTTACGAAACCTTGTTTACTTTCTTGTAAATGGCAGTCTCGGCAACTCTTGACGCTTGGAAGTAGAACGTCGGTCGTTTTTGACGATGTGCGAGTTCCTTGGTGACAAGACTCGCAACTCACCTCCTCGTGGGCACCGTGATCGAAAATAGACTTCTTCAGCCAGTGAGTTGGAACTTCAGGTTTTACAACGTGGAAGTGTGAGTTCGTGGCAGTCTGCTCGGTCTTGGGCTTTTCAGCAGAGTTGTGGCACACGTAGCAGGCGGTCTTGGTGAAAAGCTGCTTTTCGGCTTCCCTAGCTTGATCAACGACACTTGAGACATTCGCAGAGTCTACAACGACGGCCGGAACACCAGTTCCTCCAGGTAGGGTTCTCTGAAATCCCTCCGTTGGCAATGTCGCAGCTTCGGACTCACCGTTTAGCAGGAGCAGCTTTGTATATTCAGTAAAGAGCGCGGGGTAAACCCCTTCATCGTCACCATGCGGCGCCCGCGCATCAGGAATGCGCTGATCGAAACCTAGGGTATGACAATCGCTGCAGTGCTTCTCAAAATTAATCGGCTCAACGGTTTTGAGGTCAGGGGTTAGAGAATGGCAACTACTACAGTGTAGCGTCATCGGCCCGTCTTTACCCCTAAGTCCAGCTTTTAAATGCAGCGCGTGATTGAGTTTGAGCTGGCTTGTGTCAAGCGCCTTAGACTTGTCGTCTATTGAGACGCGCTCTATTTTTCCTTCGTCACTCTTCACATCGATACGAAATTCAGGATGTGAGTCGAAACTCGCCACATTTTGATGAGTAGAGTCCTTCTTCACAGACTGCAAATCACCGTGACAATTGATGCAAAGCCGGGGATCGCCATTGATGAGGCCAGCATCCCCGTTATGCTCCATATGACATTGACTACATGGCGCATTCAAGTCAGGTCGGTGAGCTACAATCGTATGCAGATCTTTGGCATGGTCTGAGACGTTGTGGCACTTAATGCAATCTTTATCCTGAACATGACTGAACGCATCAGAATGGCATTCGGCGCAATCCCCCTCAATCATCTTGTGGCTATTTGAAATGGGGCCGCTACTCCAGGATTGGGTTCGGGAACCCAGCATTGGGAGAAAAAAGAAGAATACAGCGACTACAAATGCGAGAAACAGAGAGAGTAGTCGCATCGAGGGGAAGTAACTCTTAAGGGCAAGAGCGGATCGTTGTCGCGCGATTATCTGTTCTTCGCTCACTTGCGCTAATACAACAACCTGCTGGGTTAATGTTACTTCATCTGGTGTAGAGGCGGTAACGGAGAGCTTTACATCACCGATCTGGAGAGTGTCCCCCACCACAAGATCACTTCGAGCAAGGCGTTTGCCATTGACCCTAATTCCAGCAAGTGACCCTTGATCTTCGACGACCAGCCGATCATTTTGCCTTGAGATCTTGGCATGCACCAATGATACAGAGCGGTGGGAAAGAATAAGGTGAGAGCTTCCACCCCGCCCGACCAGAAGATCACTCTGCTGAAATTCAGCAGCGGCGCTCTCTGTTGACCCATTCTGATTAAGCTTCTCTGTGACGTACCGAAATTTCATTGGTTACCAGTAGAAAAACACCGAAAAGATATGGATGGCTAAAGAAACGCACAGCCCTATGGACACAGGCACATGGATGTACAGCCATATTTTGAGAGCCGCACGAATTCGTGATTCTTCAAGGACAAGTTTCGAAAGATCGGATTTCTGATCAATTAATCCGATCAATCTAAGTGCGTCATCTCTCTCCGCCTCTGGAAGCTTAGTCATCAACTCACTTGCAAATGATTTGCTCACACCAGGAACGTACGATTTTCGAATGAGGGACCAGAAACCCGGCTTGAAGGCAAAATCGAATTTTCGAATGATTGCCAAAAACTGATCACTCTTGGTTGCGCCCACGGCCTCGATATCGTTACTCAAGCTTAGGATTTGCTCTAAGAGAGCTGCTTCCTTTCCTCCGCCTCGATTGGACTCTAATCGGGAGGAAAGTATCGAATAATTTGCAGCACCCCAGATGCCACTGACGATTGTCAGCACCATAAGCACATATGCAAGGTTGTGGATGTTGCAAGCAAAACTAAAGCCAGAGTGGAGCGGTACCAAGAGAAGTAGGCCTATGCCTATCCACACATGGGCCGCTAGCCATCCCTGCAAGGTACCGAGGTTGGAGCTGTACGACCTCTTTCGAAGGCCAAAAAACATGAGCCACACAATTCCGAGAGTAGCGAGCGTACCGTAGGTATACCCGACTACAGTGGCGCCATTGCGCCCACCAATCGGCGCATCAACGATGTACACCGCTGTGCAGATAAACAACCCAATGACGGTAAACCAGAACCATCGAAAGCTGCGGTAATTAAGAAAGGTCTCTTGCGCCACCCTTAGGCCCTCTTGGAGTTAACGATCTGGATAAGCTTCGATGGATTCACGCGCATTGCTGCACCGGTAGGACACGCTCGAACACAAGCCGGACCACCATCAAGGTCGTGACACATATCACACTTCGCAGCCTTAGCAGGCCCCTTCTCTTTCTTTTTTAAACCAAGCATCGCTAAGAGCGAGAAACCCGCGGCTTTGTCGTACACAAGTTGAATGACTCCGTACGGACAATTCGAAACGCAGTTTCCGCAGCCTATGCAAGAATCGCGAATGACGACCTCTCCACTTGAGGTGCGGGTAAGCGCATCAGGTGGACAGTCCAACATGCACAACGGATTTTCGCAGTGGCGGCACGAGATTGGCACCTGAATAGAGGCGAAACTTTTTCCGCCTTTGCGATCAAGCCGGCTGTAGCCTTGGTGCGTTGACGCACAGGCAGACTCGCAATTATCGCATCCAACACACAAGTCAGAGTCAATCAGCAAAACATTCTCGGCATCAGTGATGCCCTGCTTCATCATGAAGTCGAGTAACGATCCCGCCTCTTCATCCCATTCGCTTGTTACATTTTCTATGCGCCGTTCGTCAGCGATTCGAGTAATTCTTTCGCGCGCTGCAGGAAACTGTTTGATAAGGTCAAGAAAATCGCCCTTTTCTATGACGATCGTCTCACAAGCGACAGCAGCCGTAACCGTAGCAGACCTCTTTAATGGCTCTTCCTTGAGAATCGCCATCTCACCAACAAAATTTCCCGCCGGAATATACGTCTGCGCAACGTCTACGCCCGATCGGTTTAATCGAGAGATCTTGGCGGAGCCCTTACGAATGACGTACAGCATATCACCGATGTCGCCTTCCTTGAAGAAAGGGTCGCCTTTTTTGAAGTTCTTCATCTTTGCGCGCTTAACGAGCGCAGAGAGGAAAGAACCCTCGACATCGGGGAAAATGGAGGTCTGAAGTGCGCGAAGCATGAACACTTCGTCGAGTGACCGCTTCACTGAGTTCACAGATGCAATCAACTTTACCATCTGCTTTCGGGGAGTTTCGACCAGAAACGTACTCGTCTCTCCAGCGCGCACAGTGGCGGTACGCCGACGACCTGAGATGAGCCCCATCTCACCAAAAAAGTCCCCCTGCTTCAGAACTATTTTTCGATTTCCACCAATATCAATCTCTACGGTTCCAGTAACGATGCTCCAGAAGGTATCAGTGTAGTCGTTCTTTTCGAATACGACGTCACCCTTCGCCTTGCTGTGAAGAGTCGCATCTATCAGCATTTCACGGAGCTGTGGCTCACTGAGATCTTTAAACAGCGGCAGATTGGCCTGTATCTTTGAAAAGTTGTCAGCAAAGCCCCCCGGCAGGTCCACAAATCTCTCCTCAAGGAGCGGTTGGTCTGCGGGCTGAACCGGGTTGCCACGAATGTGTTCAACGACCTCGTATCCCTGATTGATCGCCTGTTTAATAAGGGGATAACCAATCAGAGCGCCCAGGATAAAAAGCCCGGGCACATTCGATTCGTACCGACCATTGACGCAGGGAACTGCCGTTGGCTCGGCGTTCGGAAACTGAATTCCTATCCCCTCGAGGAATTTTCTCGGAAGAATGCACCCCAACCGTGCGATAATATGGTCACACTTTGACGCAACTTCACCGTCAGGGGTGTTGATGTAGAAGAAATCATTCTCTATTCGTGCGGCAGAGGAGTTATAAAAACAACGTATCTTACCCGCTGCGATAGCATTAAGGACGAGCTTTGAGTTGGCGTCCTTCGCTCGAGCAAACTCACCACCACGATTGAGGATTGAGACCGAGTTGTTCTCGGCGAGCGCTATCGCATTCTCAATCGCAGCATCCCCCGCACCTACCACTATTATATTGCGCCCCTTGAAGGCATCGGGATCGGCGAGCGTGTAGGCGATGTGTGGAAGATCGTCGCCGGGGACCCCTAGCTTTCGGGGTGAGCCCTGTACACCAATCGAGAGGATCAAATTCTTTGCTGTACACTTGGTGCCTTTGTACTCAAGCTCAAAGAACTCTCCGTTTTTTTGTATCTTGGCGACCTCTGCCTTGACCAGATTAACACTCTGTTTGGCAATATCCTCCTCGAATTCACCAAGAATCTTCTCTCTACTACCTGCCTCGAACCTGCAGTGTGCCCGCAGAGGGAGCCGCGCAGGCTCAGCCATTACGTGCTTGCGGAGTTGGTAGTCGTAAATTGTGTTGGCAACCTGCCCCTTCTCAAAAAGAATGTGGGAGATCTTATGGTGCGCTGCACTGGTGGCCGCGCCAATCCCAGCAGGACCGGCACCGATTATTGCTATCTCAAAATGCTCTGACATGAGTTCCGGAAAGGCTCTTGGCGGGGAATGATTGCGCTTTTTGAAAAATTTCTGTGTTACCGAAAATTTTTTTCGAATATAGATCTCGGTAAGCCAACCAAGCAATTCATTTCTTTAGTGATGTTTGTGTATGTCTTACGTTTTCCTCAGGTCATAAAGGCTGCATAGTGGTCCCCGCGCAGCCTCCTAAGCCTTTGGGGCTGAAAAATTGAAGCAAGCCTCTTGCAGGCTAACCAAAACGCCGGCTAATCCGAATTTTTAAACATGATTGCAGAACGCCTTTTGAAATCTCTGTCAGCCTCACTCCTTACCGCCGGCATCTT
>JAYVGZ010000476.1:0-6512 GCA_043771805.1 Pseudomonadota bacterium | reverse complement strand
CGTCTACCTACCAATTCTGAGTGTGCGGGGCCCGAGTGTCTCTAACCAATCAGTGATGAAGGCCCCGCGAGCCGGAGCCCAGGCCGGAGTGCTTCTTCTCGCAGTGGAATCAGGAGTTCAGCCTTTCGTCAGCTCAGTCTTTGAGTCTCTTGGATACCGCTCTCGGGGGGTTTTTGATTACATCCAAGCGCTCGATGTTCTCAAGAACGAACCTGAGACGTGGGGATACGTGTTAATAGATATTGACCTGATGAGTGACTCCGCAGTGACCGTTTGTACGCAACTTTTGGACGCTTTCCCCGAACTGTGTATCGTTGCTACCTCCGCGTCACCAAAAGAGTGGAGTGAACGCTTACCCGCCTCCATCAGACTCGAGATGGTTGAGAAGCCATTTGGGGTGTGGAGTATAGATAGTGCGCTTGGCAGGCTAGCGATCAGAATGAAGGATGGATTACCGCTAACGAATGGAAGTCTAGTAGTGGAGAAGGTTATCGTTAACACGGTACTAGCGCACTCAAACCGCGCAGCAGAAAAGGTCGCCCCGTCATCGGCAAGCCCATCCGTCGCCACAACAAAATCCCCCATTAATTTTGCCGGTGCTGCTGGGAACGGCCTTCGAGGCAATGACAACGGACCATCGAGTGGTAGCGACGAGAGCTCTCACGAAGAACAAAGCGCACAAGCAGACGAAGAGGAAACCAAACGATGAATGGAAAGAGCCGATATTCCTCTGCCGTAGGACTAGGGTTCTCAGAAGAGGGCACTGGTTCTCCTCTTGTTACCGTCAAAGGTGAGCAGAGCGTCGCTGACGCCATCGTTAAGCTCGCCAAAAGTTACAACATTCCCATCGTTGAGAAGCCAGCGCTTTCTGACGCTTTGCAGCAGGTCCCACTCGATACTGAGATTCCTCCCGTTCTTTACGAAGCCGCCGCAGCGCTGCTCTTTGAGCTCGATTTACTCCGTTGAGTCGAGGGTTTCCCGCCAGAAGATTTTTTGCGTATAAGAGAGCGTCTCTCCGCTTGAGAGACGATTTGTAGCGCGACGAGAGTAACCGGTGAAGGGAAAGATCCTCTACATTGCAACTGATCTTGATTGCTGCGAGTTGCACATCATCCTTGGGGTGGCGCGGGCTGGATTTGACGTTCAAGTCGTAGGGAAACCGTCATTTCGATTTCGTGATCAACTTGAAGATTCGGGGGTAAAGACCCACGAGTTGTCGTTATCCGGGCGCTTTGATTTTTGCGCGGTACGCCAACTCCGCTCTCTTTTCCGAGGGGGAGGCTTTGATGTACTTCATTTCCTCTCTGCTCGCGCTGTTTCAAACGGGTTGATTGCCTCATTGGGAATGAAAGTAAAACGGATCGCCTACCGGGGAACGGTTGGGCACCTTAGTCGTCTTGATCCTTCAGCCTGGCTCTCGTTTCTTAGTCCGCAAATAGATAAGATCGTATGCGTCTCAGAAGCCGTAAAATCATATCTTGAGAAACGAGTGGCAAACCGAAAGCTTATCGTGATCTATAAAGGGCACGATTCCTCCTGGTACCCCAGTGCAACAAGCCGCGATCTTGCAGAGTTTGGGATTTCGCCGTCAGCGTTTGTCATTGCGTGTGTTGCCAATATGCGGCCAGTAAAGGGGATTCCATTTCTCCTTGATGCAGTTGACGCGCTGCCAAGCACTCTCGATGTCCATCTTCTCTTGATCGGTAAAGTTGACGCTTCTGCTCAGAAAGCTCTTTCCGCTGGCCGAAAGTTTCCAGAGCGAATTCACGCTGTCGGCTTCCGCGAGATTTCTTCCCTTCTTGTTTCTCAGGCAGACTGTTTTGTGCTGCCGTCGGTTGATCGCGAAGGTCTCCCAAAATCACTCCTCGAAGCGATGAGCCTCGGTATTCCCTGCATTGCAACCCGTGTTGGTGGTATGCCAGAGGTAGTCAAAGATGGTGAGAACGGGTTGATTGTTCCGCCGCGAGATAGCGCATCGATTGCAAGAGCCATCGAACGTTTGATCTCAGACCCGGTAGAGCGAAAGGTATTGGGGAGTAGAGCGAAGGAAACGATAGCAAAAGTGTTTACGGTCGAACGAAGTATTCAAGAGACTGTCGAGCTGTATCGCGAGATCCTAGGATGAGAGTTCTTGTTATTGGAAATGGGTCAGATGTAGGCGGGGACGAGCTTCGAAGGCTGCAAAGAAAACACGAGCTAATGGTGGTGACGGACGGTGCGGTGCACCGCTTAGCATTTGACGTAGTTCCAGATGTTGTGTGCGGTGATTTTGACTCAATTGATCGTGAGCTTGCTGAGGCTACGTATCCAAAAGCTACCTACCTGCATCTTCCGGACCAAAATAGCTGTGACCTGGAGAAAGCAATAGCAGTAGCCTTGGAGCGTGGCGCGACTTCAATTACCTTGGCCGGCTTCTTCGGTGGACGAATCGATTTCTCCGTTGCGACCCTCTCTGTTTTTCTGCGCTATCACGCGGAAGTAGCCCTGATCGCACTCCATAGGGGGAGCACGGTATGGGTGTTGAGTGCTGAATCCAGATATCACAAACCGCTTCGCTTTGAGGCCGCTTCAGGAGATACCGTCTCGGTTCTTCCTTTAGAGAAATCGCGGCTGACTCTAAAAAATGTCGAGTGGCCACTAGACTGTGAGAACATGAGTCCGGGATCTAGAGGAGTTAGTAATAGGGCCTTAGGGGGCCCAGTCGACGTTGAAGTTTCTCAAGGAGTCGTAGTTGTTTGCTGGGTCCCCGACCCGACAAAAAATTAAGAGTTCTCGACCTTCTTCCCCAACGCGAAATCTATCTTCCCTAACTGCGCTAAGGCCTGCTTCAGTGGTAGGCAGTATTTAGCGCGAGAGTTAGCGATACACTCTTTGGTTACCTGCTCATTGTCGGGCGGATAATGAAGATCGAGGGTGCGGCCAGAGAAAGCCTCCTGCACTTCTCCCTCAATACCCATTTTTATGTAGAAATCTCGGAGTGGCAAATTGAGGAAATCCTCATCGCCTAGTCGGGGCCTACATTCACCGGCGACGATAGCGGCGTCATCAGCACCGACTCGAAACGAGAGAAGGTTGGCGATATTGCCAAAAACAGTCTGACGAATTTTTGTTGGCAACTGGCCCAGGTACTGATTCGCTACCGTAAGGCACAGTTTATATTTACGCGACTCGCTTAAGATCTCGCCGAAGGACTCTGTTGCGAAGTTCTGGAACTCATCAATGTAGAAGTAGAAGTCCTGGCGTTTTTCGACCGGTACATCGGCTCTGGACATAGCTGCCTCGTAGATCTTCCAGATCAGGAGGGAGCCCAAGAACTCGGCATTCTCGGCACCGAGTACCCCTTTGGAAATCTTGAGAAGCACGATCTTTCGAGTATCCATGAATTCGCGGAAATCAAAAAGATTCAGCGGCTGACCGACGATGTTACGGATCATATCGGTGGCAAGCACTTCGTCGAGGCGGTTTAGAAGTTGTGAGATTGGCCCCTCCTCAAAATCCTTTCGGTGGGTCGCGAAATCACGGAGCCAGAACCGTTTCACTGCCTCGTCAGAGGTTCTGCGCACCACTTCGGTCCTAAACGCGTCGTCTGACAACATCTGTCGCAGCGACATGATGCTGGAGCCTGGAATATTCAGAAGCCCCATGATCGCGTAGCGAAGAACGTGGTCCATCTTTTCTGACCAGTCGGTACCAAAAACGCGGCGGAACGTATCGAGGAAGCTCAACGTAACGCGTGTTTTTAGCTCCGGGCGCACAGGGTTCATCGGATTGAAGCTTGGAGGGAAGTTTGTATCAGCCGGATCAAAGAGCACGACGTCGTTTACTCTATGCCGCGGAATGAGTCGCAAAATGTCATCGACGAGATCACCGTGAGGATCGAGCACAGCACACCCGAAACCGTTTTCAATATCGTTTCGGATTAGGAGCTGGAGGAGACACGATTTTCCACTCCCTGATTTCCCCACAACGTACAGGTGTCGCGCTCGGTCGAACCGTTTAATTCCGAAAGGTACCACCTGATCACGGTAGTTCGTGTGTCCAAAGAAACAGATCTGGTCGTCATCCTGTTGCGATGGAAGGTGCCGGGGCGGGGGAGCTTTGCGAGAAACGACCTGCGCTGTGTTTGGAAGTGTGCCAAGGCTTGGGGGGTGCCACAGTGTTGTAAGTTCCAATCCGGAAACCAGGAACGGTTTTACAAATCGGCGTTCCTGAGCTTTTGTAATCACACCTTGGCCTGTTTCAATCTTGCCGACGGACAAACAGTTTTCGTCGAGGGTATCATACACCTTCACTGCACTAGCGACGTTGCGAATATGCGAAGAGAGGCGTGCGACGGTTTCAGCGTGAAGCTGAGCTCCGGCTTTCGGTGGAAGTTGACTCAAGGCGACAAGCCTGTAGTTGATTCGAAAGAGGTGGGAGAGGCATTTTGTTTGGATCAAATTGGCAGTGTCGTTTTTGAGGTCCTTCTTAAACCAGTGGGCAACGCTCGCGTTTCGGGCTAGGCGAGCCAAGGTGCGTTTAACGGCGAGTTCTAGGTGCAGCGCGGGCTTATCCTTGATGGGGCGAACAACGACTTGTAGTAGCAGGCGGTCGCCTTCGGGGAGGTGCGACATTGGGGTAATTACCGGTGCCATTGAATCGTAGGCGAAGGGCTCATAATTTTGAATCGGATACACTTCAGAGCGCCCTAACCTGACTTCTGCGCCGACAGCGACAGTGTCTCGGTCAACGTTTAGGGTGTAGTCCTCAACATCATGGGCTTCGCAGTCCCACATCCAGGTGTAGATCCCTGTAGTGAGGTAATCGAGCATCGAATCTGAAGCGGCTAAGCAGACGTAGACAATATTAGATGATGAATACAGCTCGAGTGAGAAGGGCTCCCAGATGCTCTCGACCAGGTCATCGAGCTGGTGCAAGAAGAAGCGTGCATTCACGAGTTTCCACGTGGTTTCGTAAATAGCGCCCGCTTCGGTTTGAGCACGTCGAGGAAGATGAATGCAAACTACTCGCATACTGATAATGCCTTTAGCCCTAAACACGAAAACAATGTCGACCGCCGAGTGCCCCGGTGCCCCAACGACATTGTAGCCGCGAACTGCGCACTACTGAAGTAGGCCCCTTCGACACAAGAGCCACGACACAAGAGCCACGACACAATAGCCATCGCTGCGACCTGAAAGCAGCCCCTTGATAGAAACGAGCGCCGAGCGGGTCGTAGGGGGGGCCGCCACGCACTCTCAGTATAGTACAGGCATGACGCCCCTACGTCATCGGGTAACTTGTTGAAGTGCCAGAGATAAAATCCTCAATTAGACCACCGTAGGCTAAAATAGCCACCAATCGTTCACTTATTCCTCGGGCGCGCCGTCTCTTCTTTTTGTGAGGGAAATGGATTCTCTCAACGGGTGCGATTAGCCCCGTTTCTGACACAGGGACGTTTATGTATTTATCAGTAGATACGCCCGTTTTGACACCCTTCCAGTCGTCCAGACCGGAAGCTGACCAAGCCTCAACCATTAAAGACCTGCGAGTGCTCTGCTCATTTGAACGAGCGATGCAGCGCTTGAGAGAGGAGGTTCCGGCTGATATGTACCGAAGATTCCTCGCAACTGAAACAAGAATGGTAGCAGCTCAGGGGAGCGGGCAACCGCTTACACCGGTGACACTCCTCTTGCGAGACGCTGCTGTAGAGCTATCGGTGCTTGCTGCCTCGATGCTTTAAGCTTCGTTTAATAGGTTGGGCAAGGCTTTTCGCAAGGAGGCGGAAAGTGGCGACGCAAGGATGCGTTAGGGCCCGAGGCTTTTGTGTGCCAACGTTCAGTTGTTAGGCGACTTTTTCTTGATTCTGCGAAAGGGTTGGGAACCTGATACGGGCTCAATATATTACCATCTTGAAAGATAGTCTTGTAGCCGCACGAGGAAAGCTGGACTATTGCTGCGGCAGGGCCTGCCGAGCTACTCCGCTGACTTTTAACTCAGGGAAGTGCGGCAAAAACCTCTATTTGAATAAAAACCTCGTGCGCCTGCACGTAAACGTGCGCGTACCCCACATTCCCCGACTACCACCAATTTTCATCGTGCGTGCACGTTCAGGTGCACGAGCACGTTCACGGGAATGTAGTCGCGGGTAGGTTCGTCCCGAAATCCAGCCGTACATCGGTTACTGAATGTCTGGGCTATCTTCGTTGAGCTGTGACACACGACCCTCGTACGACTCTAGAAGTATGGCCCTGATAACATTCTACCCACGCAGTGTCTCGATAACATCGCTCCAACAATCTCAGCCGTATCCGGTATCCGGTATCCGTTCACGGGTATAATTTTGCTCACAAATGAAAGGTGTTACGAGAACAACTTTTGCAGTCAGGCGAACGTTTCGTGGACAACGAGCTGATCGCTCGTCGACTATTTTCGTGAACGGCTAGTTGTTTTCACCCCCGATTTACTCCGTAAATCGACCCCTGAGGGGTATAGTCGGGCGGCGTATTGTTCTACGGATGCCTGAACGGTTA
>JAYVGZ010000475.1:0-10583 GCA_043771805.1 Pseudomonadota bacterium | reverse complement strand
TCCCAAAACCCTCAAAGTAAGGAGGCTCCTGAATATAAGTAGATTTTTTATCCCACTCGTAAACCACTCCGGTCGACGATGCCACATGATCCCAGAGTGGATTCTCTGCAGCTACATTTGCGTAGAGCTTCTGATACATCTCTGGGTTAAAGGCTACGTGCAGCAGTGCTGAGACCTCTTCCTGCGTTGGCCAGATATCGCGCAAAAACACGTCCGATCCATCCGTCGCCTTCCCGATTGGCTCCTTTTGGAAATCAATCCGGACAGAGCCGGCAAGCGCATATGCCACTACAAGCGGCGGGCTCATCAAGAAATTCGCCTTTATATTTTGGTGCACCCGTGCCTCAAAATTACGATTTCCCGATAAAACCGACGAACCGATGATGTCGTTTTTCGTCACTGATTCTTCTACCTTAGTGTCGAGGGGGCCAGAGTTTCCGATACAGGTGGTGCATCCATATCCAACAACTTGAAAGCCCAAGGTATCGAGATATGTTTGAAGACCAGCCTTAACTAAGTAATCACTCACTGCACGAGATCCGGGTGCAAGCGAAGTTTTTACAAACGGCTTGACACGGAGCCCTTTTTCGCAGGCCTTCTTCGCAAGGAGCCCCGCCGCAAGCATCACACTCGGATTAGACGTATTCGTGCACGATGTGATCGCCGCAATGAAAACCTCGCCGTGCTTAACGTCCACTGCAACGTGCGCCTCACCCGTGCTACCAACGCCCGACACTGGCACTGAAATACTAAATGTCTTCTCGAGATCGGCACTACTTTTACCGTAGCCGCCATCTGCAGCAGGCTTGGTGAGAAGAGCGTTGAAAGCCTCCTTGACGCCATCCAATTCAATTTTGTCTTGCGGCCGCTTCGGGCCAGCGACACTGGGCCTCACTACCGAGAGATCGAGTTCCAGGGTTTGAGAGTAATCACACTCGCCCTTTTTCGGAATTCCGAACAAGCCTTGCGCCTTGTAGTAATTTCTGAAGGTATTCACCTGCTCAGTGGTACGGCCCGTCGCGAGCAAGTACTCACAAGTCTTCTCATCTACCGGGAAGAATCCTAATGTCGCACCATACTCAGGTGCCATATTGGCTATCGTTGCCCGATCAGTAACGGGAAGGGTGGTTGCACCTTCACCGAAAAACTCGACAAACTTTCCTACGACCTTCGCTTTGCGCAACATATTGGTGACATGCAGTACCAGGTCGGTTGCCGTTACGCCCTGTGCAAGTCGCCCTGTAATATTCACCCCGACCACATCTGGTGTAAGGAAGTACACAGGTTGTCCAAGCATAGCGGCCTCTGCTTCGATACCACCCACACCCCATCCAACGACACCGAGGCCGTTGATCATCGTAGTATGAGAGTCTGTGCCAACAAGGGTATCGGGGAAGTAAATGCCTTCACGCTCAAGCACTCCCTGAGCAAGGTACTCAAGGTTAACTTGGTGACAAATACCGAAACCCGGAGGAACAACGCTAAAAGACTTGAATGCCTGCTTACACCACTTTAAAAACTGGTACCGTGATGCATTACGTTCGAATTCAGCCTCCATATTGAGCCGAAGCGATTCGTTACGGTTCGAAAAATCGACCTGTACGGAGTGATCAATAACAAGGTCAACCGGTACAAGCGGCTCGATAATGCCAGGATCCTTCCCAAGATTTTTTACGGCCGCGCGCATCGCAGCAAGGTCCACACCTAGGGGAACGCCGGTAAAATCTTGTAGAAGCACACGAGCAACAACAAAAGGGATCTCTTTAGAACGCTCTTCAGTTGCCTTCCAACCCGCCAGCTCCTTAACGCTCTTTTCCTCGACCCGAGCTCCATCAACATTCCGGAGCACTGACTCAAGCACAATGCGGATGGACACCGGAAGGCGCGAGATTGCACCGAGCCCAGCCTTTTCAAGAGCAGGAAGGGAGTAGAACTTAGCTGTAGTACCCTTTCCGGTTTGAAACTCTTGGAGGGAGCTGAACAAATTGTGTGTCATAGTGGCCAGTGCAAAAGGTTTAAAATAGAGCGAGGTCGCCGCACTACCGCCATTACGGCGGAAGTTAAAGATCCACCCTCAGTTCTTACCGCCCAAGGGGCGTTTGCACAATCATGTTGTGGGGCAACAAGACCCTGGCTATTGTCCCTTTAACCTCACGTTGTTCACTCGCATGGATATTAACCGAATTCTCTTCCTACTAGCCGCATTGAACCTTAGCGGCGACCTCTACAACGTCTACCGCTACCGAGCTCGACTTCCACTGTGGATAAAGTCGCTCGTTGTCGGCGCTCTATGTGTATGTGGTCTCTCGTGGTTCGTAGCGAACGATATCTGCGGCTACATCTCAGCCGGTATCCTCGCCGTTTATCTCGTCATTATGCGGACGCACTCGAAGCGTAAGAGTGGCCGACGGTCGCTACCGTGGCCAGCAACCAAAACCTTAATTACCCTTAATTGTGTGGGATTCGGAGTACAGCTCTACTTCGATGCCGCCACCGACTTAGATCAGATCGTCAAAGTCGGCGCTCTCTATGGGCCGCTCCTCGAACAGGGCGAGTGGTGGCGCCTAGTTTCATCACAGTTCTTGCACCTCGGAGCGCTTCACCTAGGGTGTAACATGCTTGGCTTATCGTTTCTTGGGCCGATGGTTGAAAATGCGATCGGAACAGCTCGCTTCCTTTTTGCCTACATAGCCAGCGGCGTGGGCGGAATGCTCTTAGCATGGGCTTTGTACACCGCGGGCCTCGCAGACACACCCGTCATTCTAGTCGGCGCTTCAGCAAGCATTTTAGGGATGGTAGGTGTAACGGCCGCCAACTCCTTGATTCAGTACCGGCGAAGTGGAAGTCCACTAGCGAAGGCTCAACTTGGGACGATGGTACAGATAGTCGTTATGCAGGCTGTTTTCGATTCGCTTGTGCCGGAGGTGAGCTCGGTTGCGCATCTTGGTGGGGCGGCTACTGGGTTTTTGGTGGGGTTGGGGCTTGGGTATTTTGATGGGCGCGGAGGGGGGGGCTGCTGTTGTTCATCGCGAAGGTTAAGGCTTTTTTCCGAGGCGGAATGATCGAGCCATTCTGTTTTGTTCTCCCTTTGAAATTCCTAATTTCGACGCCTCATTGCGCCACTCACTAACAACACTCACAACAGAATCAATGATGGAGTTGACTTCATATGCTCCAACTCTAAAAAACTTAGCCACGCCTCGAACAAGCTCAAGGTCCTGGGCATTATCAGACTCTGATATATTCAGTGTTAATCCGTTGCCGTGTGGGTTCGGATTCATGTCGTAGGCCGGTGAGAGCGCCCATCCTTTGGGCCCAAGAAGAAAACCGTGATTCCGAAGATGATCATCCGTATTCGACACGCAGATGAAAAATACGATTCTAATCCAAAGCTGCGCTAGGTCCTGCTGCACTCTTGCGCCATTACGAATGATGAATTCAGCGAGTTCTAGGTAATTCGCTCCTGTCGATCCGTCATCTCCGTCAACTCTTTGAAGTAGTGTCATGGCGGAGGCGAAGTGAATTCGCTCGCGACGTATCCCGCGATCAAATCGCTGAATAAGAAATGTATGGTGAGGACCACCAAACACTTGAACTTGTGCTCGTGGAAGTTCTATTCCGACCTTAGCTGCAAGCCTACTGAGTACCATTTCCCACGCACCAACATCCCAGTCGTCTGATGCGCTCGGAAATTTAGCTATCCACAATGTATTACGACTATCGACCACACCTGCCTTTGGACGAGCCCCGCCTAGCGACCCTCCGGGCGCTATTAACATACGCAGCCATTCTCGATACTGCTGCATATCCTCAGCGCCCTCCTTTTCGAGCTGTCGGCTTGCGTGTTCAAGCTTACCCAAGGAAGTCCATGGTGAAGATGCAAACTCTGCGTCTGCCGCTTCAAATGGGCCATCGGACTCTCTCTTGAAGCGCAACGCCCCCATGCGAAGCTCGTCAAAAACACCCAAGAGGTAATCAGATGCGTACAAAGGGCGCTCGGCACGCCCCTCCTCCCGCGCGCAGAGCGCCTCACGCCGCCGCATCAGAACTTCACCCCAACGATCCGGAGCAGAATCTAAAAAGACGCTGAGATTCTCTTGGCCATCCGGAGCATATTGTTCACCTGAATAGAGTTGCAGCGATGGATCGAGCACTTGAGCAAAGGGTGATTGCAACCAATTATCGTCATACTCAAAGGAGAATATCTCCTTCGCTCGTCCAGCCATCACATACAGGTAGCCCATTCGAAGAGGCTTTGGCATCCCTCGCCACTGGGCCCACACTTCACATTTTCGTCGTACATTCTTTTTCACTGTTTCACTGTTCGACGCGTTGCCGGGATCGTTTCTTAATTCCCACCTCAGCATCTTGAAGTTTCCTGCCAAGCGGGTCTATTCGAGCAATATCTGCGAGATTCTCATGCATGCCGAGACAGAAGAGCACGTTTGCGTAGGCGCCAAGAGTAACGCCGGGCTCACCCCGTTCGATGGCGCGAAGAGTTACCCTTGTCATTCCCGCTCTCTCGGCGATAAGGGAAGCCGAGAACTTCCGTCGGAGACGGGCTAGGCGGATGTTTTCGCCGAGTTGGGAGAAGGTTCTTTGGAGAGAGGGAAGGGAGATTGTTGTTGTTCGGGCCATATTGGATAATATTATATCCATTTATGGCTAATTTGGATATAATATTATTCGCCATGTGAGCGCTCCGTTAGAAGGCCTGACTTTCGCCGCAAATGAAATGCCTGCGCTTTTGTCGCGTACTAATGACGGCAACTATCGCGCTTACTTAACCACCCTGCTCGTTAAGAACCTGTGGGTTACGAAATACCTTCAATTCTGAAGGCTTATGAAACAGGAACCACGTAAATAACTTGCGACCCACATTCTCTTGCTGCGCAACCGAAAGATGCTCACTCATCTCAATTCGAACGTCTTGACCGTGACCCACTGGAAACGAAGCGAGCCCCTGCTGCTCCGCGAGCTCGACAATGTATTCCGCCGGCCGAACATACTCGTCTACGCGAAGCTTGTTGGAACTCGCTGGGCGCAAGAATAGTTTTTCATGCATGGTCTGAAGAGAATACCGCGATGCAGCCCAATCGAAATTTACGACCGCAAGATATAAGTGCCCATCGGCAGCAAGCGTGCGGTAGGCCTCAGTAAAGAAGGCGGAAAGCTCTTGATCAGTTAGATGCATCGCTACATTTGAAGCTACCACGACGTCAATTGATCGATCCTCGAAGGGCCATCGCTTAGCCGCGTCTGCAACGGTGAACTCTACGTGTGGTAGCTTCAAGCTTGCCGCCTTAATCAAGGTCTCATTGACGTCGAACCCCGTAAGATTGTGGTAACCGTGCTCGGCAACTATCGCCAGGAAAGATCCATCGCCGCACCCGACATCAAGGACCCTTCGATTCCTACAGTAATTTGCGGCCTCCGTTGGAAGGATGGAGAGCTGGGTAAAGTCGAGATCAAGGAACTGAGGCCACAACAACTTTACGTGAGCGTCAGCGCTCACGACTCTGTCTTCAAGCCAAAGATCAGCAAAGTTAGAGGAGGCTTCCTGCCTTGAAAACTGTCCCATGACGAGTAGGGTACAGGCTTTGAAACAGGTACGCAAAATGAGCGAAGAAGAGGTAAGATGCGGCGGCTACCGGGTTACGCTCGACCCCTACTTTTCACTTGAAGGATACTCTACAACTTCAACATCAGATGCCGTAACATATCCCTCTCTCGCCAATTGAATCGGCCCAAAGGTAACGGTATCTAATTTATTCACGACAAGGTACTCTCGCACCGCTTGCCCATCCCGCGCCCCAGCCTGCAGAGCGCGCAGCACCGACCACATAGCATCGTAAGCATTAGAGCCCGTTAGATACACGTCATATCCGAACCGACGGTGAAATCTCTCGAAGAAAGCTCGATCCCTAATGATAAATCGAGAATAAACCATCCTAGATATGACCGCGGCGAAGTCAGGCTTCGAAAGCCACCCCTCACCGTCATGAATAGTTACCAACGGGACTTGTGAGGCTATCGATTTTAGCGTTTTCAGAAGTGTGAGCAGCGAACTCTCGTCCCACACAAGTACCAGGTAGGCCTGTGGTGAATTTCGGCCTAACCGCGGCAGTATACTTTTGAAGTCAGACTCTCCTGCTCGAACTTCAACTTCATTTACGATTTCAATCTTCCCAGCGCTTGCTTCCACAACCAACTTTCTAAACAGTTCAGCGAAGGGTTCTTGCTCGTTTACAATCGAAAGCCGATTTATCTTTTGGCGTGCGAGGTAATCCACCAGTCCCTTCGCTTCGGCGCGCGAGTGATAGTAAAAAGTAATCGGCCAGTTGGTTCCCAATTTCAAAGCTTCGTACTCTGCGCTGGGTGATACAAGCAAAACACCCTTCTTCTCGGCAACAGGGATAACCCCCTGCCCGAGCCCATCCATCCATGTCGGGCCGAGAATAACTTTGTATCCGGGTGCCGCTAGGCGGTGGAACCCGGTCAAGATGGTAGCCGAATCAGATCGGGTATCTTCAACTTTGAGGCTGACGGGCTTACCGTCAATTCCACCGTGCTGAGAGTTCCATTCTTCGATAGCTAAAGTGTATCCATCCAACTCGGCCTTTCCGAAGGTGCTTGAGGCCCCTGTTTGCCCAATGAGGGCTGGGATTACGTAGGTGTCTGCGAACGAAGAAAACGGGACGAGTATAAAGAGGAGCAGTGGAAGAAGACCGTATCTCATTGCTTCGGCATCCAAGAGCCGGCATTGGCAAGCCAGCATGAACTAAGTCCGCGGGTGCAGGCCCCCTGCCCATCATGTAAATCCTGGCGCAGCCAAGTTTACATAGGCTAAAATATGGTGCGCCCTGGAGGATTCGAACCACCGGCCTTCTGATTCGTAGTCAGATGCTCTATCCAGCTGAGCTAAGAGCGCACGAAGACCAATCTTCTATCAGAATTTTTAAGACACGGCAAAGCATTGCCTCCTTGAAACAATTTACGATACCCTGTGCCCGCTCAAGCGGAAGGGTGGCCGAGTGGTTGATGGCGCCAGTCTTGAAAACTGGAGTACCTGAAAGGGTATCGGGGGTTCGAATCCCTTCCCTTCCGCCACAGCATTCTCTTCGATACAGGTAGTTAGGGGATCTTTTCCGGGTGGAAAGGGTCTCCTTACGTTGATCTAGACTTTGAGAATATTCCTTTTTGACCCGCCCTAGGAGAGATGGCCGAGTGGCTGAAGGCGCACGCTTGGAAAGCGTGTATAGGCTAATAACCTATCGGGGGTTCGAATCCCCCTCTCTCCGCCATTTTTGAAATCCTCATCTTTTAGGTCAAGGGGACCAGAGTCGAGAGGAAACTCGTAAACGCAAGCGGCGACCAAGCCTTTAGAAGCGGATCATCTTTTGAAAAGTGATTTCGCAGTTTGTATAGTCAATAACTGCTCCCATAGCCTTGAGCAAGTTACTTCCGATAATCGCATCAAACCCAAAATCTTCCTTCAGGTTGCTGAACTCAACTTCAAAATCTTTTACCGAGAACTCTCCGATAGAAACCCTCGATAAGGTTTGAGCAAAGCCCTCTTGAATGCCACCAACTCCAATCATTCTTATAGGACGGCCATCACGAGAAAGAAGATCAATGCTGATGTCGTCAACTTCAACAACCGTTCCTGCGGAGCCCGTGTCAATTATCCCAGTTAGCGTTATTTCGCGGTCATAGAAGATGGTTATTGGAAGGTAAAGTAGATCGTCTTTAATCTCGAACTTCACGTGCCCAAATGCTTACCCACACGCATTGAGTATCGCTGCTCCATTATGAAAGAGTTCTTGTACTGAGGCGGTACGAAATAAACATTTGGAAGTTTTTTAGAGAGATCTTTATATGCGTCGTACATCTCTTTCGCAGTTTTGTAAGCCTGAACGTACTTTGCGCCTAAGACCTCATACTCACCAGTTTCTAGCTCACGCCCCTCACAATCAACGAGAACAAGATAATCATCCTCGTCCGGATACTGCTCTTTAATCTCTTTGAATGACCTAGTTTTCATAACCCCAAAAATAGCCGATTAACTGGGCATTAACAACGCAGATCTCCGTTAGATCTTGGATTAAGTGAAGTGACGCAGCCGGCCCGTTCACTACGCTGTACCCTCGTAACAAAAATTCTATCGAGAAGTCGTGGCTAGTCTTCCTTAGTCCGATCCTGTCAGTCATTCAAAGTAAATTCGGTCCCGCTACGCAAAAAGCCAGAAGCAATCATCTCAATCAACCAGATCTCCTAAAGGGTGAAGTTTAAGGACGATCTATTCCCATGCCCTCCGAGACAAGAACTACTAACGCTCGAGCTACTCCTCAGGAACGGGCAGAGCAGAGTGAACTGAGCCCCGCCCCGAAGGACCCCAATCTATCGAAGGCGGTAGCGACCGAGGCCCAGACGAACAGCGCCTCACATCAGGTCAAAACCAGCGAGCGCAGTGTCGAGATCCCTAACTCTGGCGCAGTCACCGTCGCCTGCATATTCGCTACCGGCGGTCGTATGGCTTCAACTCTTGATAGCAACACCACCTCGCTTTCTAATAACTCCTATTCGATCCGTCGACGAACCGATGGAACTGCAATCGTTGAGATCAAAGACGGGTTTGCAGGTGAGCTCTTCATTACTTCAGGCAGCTATAGAGGCCAACTCAAGGTTGGTAGCGTCGAAGGTGCGGTTCCCGCAAAGGTGAGCAACCCATCCACGACAACAAAACTCGAATCCAAGCCACCAACATCGACTGCGCCGAATCTGCATCAAATACTTACCAGAGACTTCGCTCGATACACCGAAACGATCTATGCAGATCAAAATAAATGCCGCGGAGTAGTAACGTGGCAAGCATGTCAGCAGGAGTATCTGCAAATAGTAAGTGATTATCAGAAGATCACGGGAAACGGCGCAACGTGGCCCACAACCCGTGAGGCACAACAGAAGCTATTGGCATTAAGCGGAAGATTAAACGACCTTCTCGACCACTACGATGAACGGCGAGACGCTACGCTCAAGGCAGCGGAGAGAACCCCATCCAAGCCAGTGATGACCTCAGATATCAGCACAATGAAGGAGATGCCATGGCAATCGCGGCAATCAGAGCTTTTCTCGCGACTCAAAAGTGTCTACGAAAAAATTGAGGCACGGCGAGTAGACCGATCGAAAGAGCCGAGTGAAGACCAATCGCAAGAGATCTCTAGCGAGAAACGGTTCATCGAGACGACGAACAAGTTTGCTGAGATTTCTAATTCGCACCGTCATGACAACGATCCCAAAATGATGTCGACCATGCTCAAGCATTGGGAGTTTGCAGTCGACCAATTTGTAGCCCCGCGAACAAAATCTGCAAACGGCCTCTTCAACGTCGAAGACAATCTCTCTGCCTTAGGCTCCATGAAGCAGCAGATAATTGATTGGCGGTATTCCGGAAAAACTGCGCCTATTGAACTTCGTGAGCAGCTAATGAAAGACGCCTCGATGATTCCTGCCCCCGTCCCAACCGCAAAGCAGCTCGAATCTCTCCTCTTTATGGATTCGCGCTTTGCCGCGATCGCGGGCCCTGTACTACCCGGAGAAGGATCACCGCACTTTAACTACGCAGATACCTCGGCACTCGCCCAAAAACTTGCCGGCGACCGCATTGCCAATCCCAACCAGTTAGCTGCCGATGCAATCGCAAAAATTGGGATTAGTCCTACTAGCCAAGAAGCTCGCGGAGTTCGCATTGGCCTCGGAGTCGAGGGGCTCACCGCTGACGAGCAACGACAAATGACCCGCGCTCAAAACTTCGTCGACCGCCATCCCCGACTAAACGGCCCAATTGCTCGCGCCGCCAAAGCCGGACTTGCCGAAGCACACTCGGGCTTGGCTCGCGCTCACGCTGCCGGCGTGCAAATAAAGGGAGAGGTGCCAGCTATCGCTGAAAAATCACTAGAGGGCGCCCTTCAGCCAATAGGTGTCATTCGCGGCGATCGTGTCGACCCGACCCCGCGGACCGTAACTGAAAGTGAGATGCGCCTCTTCCAACACCACGCTGCCGTGGTCGCCACGATGAGCAACGGCAACCTCAAATCGATAGAGCAGCTCAGCGGCACCAAGATTTCAACCTTTTTACCCCACGGTATCAGCCAAGACTTTATTCGATTCATGGTCGGTTCGGTCACACTTGCCCATGCTCCCACCGGGATCCCTCCCGGGGTCGCTCTGCGATTAGTTCCGGATACAGCGCTTCCTACAGGTTCCCCTGCCCAAACCAAAACAGTGGGTGAGCAGCCCAAAAAGAACGGTTTTGGGACAAGCGAAATGCAAAATCTCGCTAAGAAGCTCTGGGGAGCGCTTTGACGCCCCACGAAGACTCAAATCCGGGTGCCCAACTCCTTGATTCATTTGCGCTCGGGTGCTACCAAGGAGAGCTGAAATAAGCTGCCAGATGTACAATGTGGTTGCCTGCGGAGAGATGGCCGAGTGGCTGAAGGCAACGGTTTGCTAAATCGTCATACTGCCAAAAGCGGTATCGGGGGTTCGAATCCCCCTCTCTCCGCCAAAACTTGACTGCATCT